>JAAHGR010000411.1 GCA_010672425.1 Symploca sp. SIO2E6 | reverse complement strand
GGCAAACGCAACCAATAAAGAGCTCGCCTCGGAACGCTTTGCGCCCCCAATTGAAAGAGTGAGAAACATATCTCCTACCTCCCTCCTCCTCCCTAGCCTCCTCCCTAGCCTCCTGCCTTGCAGCCTCGGAGCCTCCTGCCTCGGTGTTTCTTGAGAGCTCCCGCTTGTGCGCTTCGCGCCCCCAATTGAACAGGAGAAACACTATTTCCCGCATCCTTCCTCCTCTCGGAGCCTTAAGCTTGTGTTGATTCAATTCTTTAATCCAAAATCTAAATAAATCTAAAATCTAAAATCTAAAATCTAAAATAGTTTCTCAAGAGCTCCCGCTTGTGCGCTTCGCGCCCCCAATTGAACAGGAGAAACACTATTTCCCGCATCCTTCCTCCTCTCGGAGCCTTAAGCTTGTGTTGATTCAATTCTTTAATCCAAAATCTAAATAAATCTAAAATCTAAAATCTAAAATCTAAAATAGTTTCTCGAGAGTAATAAGTAATAAGCGCCTTACGGCGAGTTCAAAGTTCAAAGTTCAAAGCAAGCGTATCAAGAAAGCTTTGCAAGAGTCTCCTAGCCTCAAGCCTTATTTACTATATAAGTAGCCTTTTAGCCAACTACACGGAGGAAGATTGGCAACTAAAATATCATTAGATTATAACTAGAGATGATTCTTCTAACTCGATTGAGCTAGAGTTGTCCTATACCAATTATAAGTAGCATTAAAACTTAACAAAAGTTAAGCAAAATGTGGTGTTCCGAGGAGTTATAGCGCTATGAAATACTGTCTTAACTTAGAAAAGAAGGTATCTTCTACCTTGATATTTGCAACCCTTGGTTGTTTAGTGGCTCATTTATCACCGGCTCAAGCTGCACCAGAACTCAATACAACAACAGCCGTCTCAACGGAGTCGATATCTGAGGAATTATCTGTATCTACAGATTTGTCCAGGGCAACGGAGGTAGTTGAGGAGGTAGTAGATAACCAGTCAACAGAAATAGCCGCTACTGATTTAGCTGAAGAAGCAGCCACTAATAATCTAAATTTGCCGGAAATCCCCCTCACGGATTTAGAGACTGAGGCAGTGGCAGAAACTAAGGTGCAGGATTTGCTTAGCTCTGAAACTCTTGAAGTTCAAACCCCACCTCATCCTGAGACTAGTGAGTCGGGATCTCCGGTACTTATGCCTATGGCTGGAGGAGAAACTTTAGGGGAAGATGATCCTATGGGTCAAGTTACCGATGTTTCTGACTTGTTAGATGTGCAACCAAGTGATTGGGCTTATGAAGCTGTGAGGGAGCTAGTAGAACGCTACAAATGTCTTGTGGGATATCCTGATCGTACTTTCCGAGGTAATCAGCCGACAAGCCGCTATGAATTTGCCGCTGGTTTAAGAGCCTGTTTGGATACTATTGCCGAACTTGTAGATGCAGGTAATTTAGTTACCCAAGAAGATTTTGAAGTCCTGCAAAGGCTCACCCAGGAGTTTGAGGCAGAATTAGCTTTAGTCGGTGCGCGAATCGACAACTTGGACTCTCGTGTCGCCTTTATCGAAGATCACCAGTTTTCTCCTACTACCAAACTCTTTGGACAGGCTATTTTTGGACTCCAGGGAAGGAGTCAGGACAACCGCTTTGAAATAGGTCTGCAACAGCGACTTCCCAACGCAGATTTGCGATTGACAGATACAGATGATGAGATTACTTTCATTAACAACGTGCAGTTGAGCCTGTTTACCCAGTTTAGTCCTCGCAGTCTCTTACTCACTAGTTTACAAGCGGGTAATGGCAATACTAATCCCACCTTCAGTAATACCTTGGGTAACTTCACGCGCTTAGGATATGAAGGGGATACTGGTAATAACGACGTAGTACTCACTGATCTTAACTTTCGTCAGCTGATTGGCGATAGTTTTGCCCTCATTGTTGGTCCAGAAGGGGTCAACCCGGTTAACGTCTTCCGGGGAGTCAACCGCATTGAGAGTGCGGGTTCTGGACCAATTTCCAGCTTTGCCCAACGCAATCCCATTATTGGCGTTGGCGTTGGTGGTGCTGGGATTGGTTTTGACTGGCAAATTGCCACAGCCCTTAGTTTGCAAGCCGTCTACTCTGCCAGCATAGCTGAAGAGCCGGTGAATGGTGGTATCTTTGGTGGTAACAATGGAGAAACTACTGTCGGAGCCCAATTAGTAGTCTCTCCTGTCGATACCGTAGATATTTCCTTACAATACATCAATGCCTATTCTCCCTTTGGTCGCTTGGGAACCGGTATTGGGGATGATCAGGTAGTGCTACTTACTATACCTGGAGGACAAACTACCCCTGAAAGAGACCCAATTAACACTAACGCCTTCGGTGCTACTCTGGAATGGCGAGTAACTCCGAACTTTACGATTGGAGGTTGGGGTGGTTACACCGACTCCAATTATCAAGAGGCATCAGGAGATGTGGAAACTTGGAACTGGATGGGTTTCCTTAATTTCCCGGATTTGTTAGGGGAAGGCAATCTCTTAGGTATTTATGTGGGGCAACCTCCCAAGATTTCTAGTAGTAATCTCCCCAATGGCAAAAATGTCCCTAGTTTTGTCAGTCAGGGTGACTTAACTGCTGGACCTGGAGATCAACCATCCAGTACAACTCATGTAGAGGCATTCTATCGTTGGCAGATATCAGACAATATTAGTATCACTCCAGGGGTCATCGTGATTATTAATCCACTACACAACGGTGATAATGACACGATTACTATTGGTGCTCTCCGTACTACTTTTACTTTTTAGTTAGGGCTTGGGAGAAGGGGAATTGGGAATTGGGTATTGGGAATTGGGAATTGGGTATTGGGAATTGGGAATTGGGTATTGGGAATTGGGTATTGGGTATTGGGAATTGGGTATTGGGTATTGGGAATTAGGTATTGGGAATTGGGTATTGGGTATTGGGAATTGGGTATTGGGTATTGGGAATTGGGTATTGGGTATTGGGAATTGGGAATTGGAGGAGTTTGTTAAACCGGTTGTTTTGATCCGGATTTGTATCATTAGTCATCAGTACAAAGGACAAAGGACAAAGGACAAAGGACTAATGACCAATGACCAATGACCAGAGAGATTAAAGAATTAAAGAATTAAAGAATTGAAGAATTGAAGAATTGAAGAATTCAAACGGTCACAAGCCCCTAAATTTATTTATGGGGTAAATCTAGAATCTTCAATCTTCAATCTTTAATTGCTTGACTCCACCGGCTCAATGGGGTCTTTAAAAGCAAGGCGTAAAAATGGCGGTGCTAAAAATGTCGTCAGAATCACCATAATGATAATCGCTGCTTCCAAGGGTTTGCTGAGGACACCACTAGCAGAACCAATACCAGCAAAAACTAGGCCAACTTCCCCTCGGGGAATCATCCCGACTCCAATTGCAAAGCGATTGATTGGTGTTTTGCCAAAAATGCTCCAGCCTGTAACTACTTTACCGAAAATAGCAACGACAATGAGAAAAGTAGCAATAATTAACCCTTCTCGGTTGCTGGGAATAGCGGGATTAAGTACGCTCAAGTCAGCTTTAGCGCCAACGGTGACAAAGAAAATTGGTACTAGGATATCAGCGATCGGAACTACTTGTTGATCCAGTTCCCTACGCTTATCCGTTTCATCTAAAACTAAACCAGCGGCAAATGCCCCTAAGATAGCTTCTAAATGAATCGCATTGGCAAGAAAGGCCATGAAGAAGGCAAAGGTAATAGCTGGAATTACCAATTTACCCCGAGTTTGCAGCTTATCAGCAATAGCTACAAAGGTTTTATTGAAGAATTTACCCAGGAGAATCGAACCAATCAGGAAAACACTAGCACTGATAATGAGATAGACAACATTGAGAACATCTACTTCACCAGTTTTAGCCAGACTGGCCACAACTGCTAGAACAATGATACCCAAGACATCATCAATTACCGCAGCACCGACAATTATTTGACCTTCCCGAGATTTCAAACGTCCCAATTCCGACAAGACTTTGGAGGTAATACCGATACTAGTAGCTGTCAGCGCGGCACCGGCAAAAATCGCTGGAATTGCTGAAACATCGAACAACCACATCAATCCAGCTGTACCTGCCACAAAAGGAACAACGACTCCAACACAGGCGACAATGGTTGCTTGGTAACCGACTTTACCTAATTCCCGTAAGTCCGATTCCAATCCAATTTCAAATAAGAGGATAATCACCCCTAATTCTGCTAGAACCGAGATTACCTCACTTTGGCTGTTGAAAATACTGGTTAGAGCCTCAGGATCTAAATTCGCGATCGCCTGTAGAATGGTCATGAGCACCGAATCGCTGGCTAATGCTCCATTTTCAGGAAACATCAGCAGGTGAAAGGCCGAAACACCGACCACAACACCTCCGACCAATTCTCCTAAAACAGGAGGTAAATCGAGTCGTTTGGATAATTCTCCCCCCAGTTTGCTGGTGAGGTAAATGACAACTAAACTGAGTAGAACACTAGTCAGCACAATCGGACCGTATTCTGCCTCGTTTGCTGTTGCCAGTAGAGGCGGGGTGGGTGAAAGCAAAGGAATTGAGAGCATTGAGTTAACTATTGGTATCGTTGGTTATTGGTTATTGGTTGTTGGTTGTTTGTCATTGGTCATTAGTCATCGGTCATTAGTAAGAGTTTGATTCCTATTTAAGTTTTGTAACATAGAATCTGATAATTACCGAATAGACGCTTTAAAGGTAACCAGGAGCCGCAGTTTCCTTCTGCCTTCTGCCTTCTGCCTTCTGCCTTCTTGCACTAGAGGTAACTAGAAGCAGTAGTGTTCAATTCAACCACTTGGGGATTTACCAAGGCAACGGCTTGCTCCAGTGCCTCTAGCCGAGACATCAGCACGTTATTTGGGGGTAACATGTTCAACACTCCCAAGTTTTTTAACCTCTTGGCAGTCTGACCTTGAGCACCGACAATAAATACCTGACGACCTTTATCATAGGCTTCCTTAACAGTATTTTCGATCGCCAGAGAAGAGGTAATACCCAAATGAGGTACATCGTTTAAGTCCACAATCAACACATCATGGTCTTCCATCGCCACCTGCTGACGAGAGATCGCTTTGGATACCCCAAAGATCATCGGCCCGCTAAGATGGAACAAAAGGACACGACCATTGGCGCGATCGAGAAGTTCTTTCTCGGTATCACTCATGAGAATTTGGTCATCAGCATCGGTAATTGTTTTCACATCTTGAGCCTGGAGTTTGGAGAGACGTTCAATCGTCAAGATATTAGCCACGAAAACGCCAACTCCCACAGCTACAATCAAGTCAACAAATACAGTGAGGATAATCACACCATACATAATGAGTGAGCCTTTCCAAGAAACTTGATGAGCACGTTTGAGGAAGTCCCAGTCAATAATATTAATCCCCACCTTCAGAGCAATACCTGCCAAGACTGCCATGGGAATCACTGCTGTCAAATTAGCTGCACCTAATACCACAACTAGCAGAATGAAAGCACGGGTTAAGCCAGATACTGCTGTGCGACCCCCAGCTTGGATATTGACTACGGTTCCCATGGTTGCACCGGCACCAGCAATACCACCAAACAAGCCAGATACTAGGTTACCGAGTCCTTGACCGATTAATTCTTTATTGGAGTTGTGTTGAGTGCGAGTTAAACTGTCTGCAACTACGGAGGTGAGAAGGGCATCAATACAGCCCAGCATACCTAATACTAAAGCATCAATCAGCATTGTCTGAAACTGGTCTGCAGTAAAGGTGGGTACCTGCAAGGAAGGCCAACCTGCATCGATTGCACCAATCCGCCGAATCGCATCTGCCTCAGGGAAGAGAATCAGTGCCAGTATAGTTCCTACTACTAAAGCTACCAACTGGGGGGGAACGAACCGCTTGAGCTTAGATGGCATCAAGAACAGAATTAACAGTGTTAGGATACCTAAACCAGCCTCACCAAAATTGATATTTGCAAAAAGCTGAGGCAAGTTTTGCACAGTACCAAGGACACCCTCTTTCGGACTAGCCTGTCCGAGAAAAGGTCCGAGTTGCAGTATAATTAGGATAATACCAATTCCGGACATGAACCCAGAAATTACGGTGTAGGGCATCAAAGTAACATATTTCCCCAACCGCAATGACCCAAGAATAATTTGAATTACCCCAGCCATCATGACTACGGTAAATGCCATAGCCATACCATTCTCTGGATCAGCCGCAGTGAGGTGAGCGATAACTGCTGTCATCACCACCGTCATTGGACCAGTAGGTTCAGAAATTAGGGTGGGAGTGCCGCCGAAAAGTGCTGCAAAAAAGCCGACTAAAACAGCACCCCAAAGACCAGCAGAGGCTCCAGCACCGGAAGCGACACCGAAGGCAAGGGCCATCGGTAGAGCGATAACTGCTGCAGTTACACCACCAAAGATGTCGCCGCGCAGATTTCTAAAATGGATACGATTTGTGAGTTGCATAAGCTGTGTGTCATTTAAGCTTTGAGCGCGAGGCACTTAGGCAATCGCTATGGGTTTCTTAGGAGTTGTGAGAAAATAATCTCAAATAGACTTAAGTCTATGGTTTTTATTAAATTAATCGAATTAAGTCTATATCTAGATATTACCACTGAAACAAGGCAGAAGTATATGTTTTCAGGGAAAATTTTTAATAATTAATTAAACTTTGACTAATATACCGGCAATATCAGGTCAAAGACCCGTTACCTGTTCCCTCTAGTCGTAATTTAATGGTAAAGATGCTACCTTGACCTAATACACAAAGGAAGTGTCAGGCTACCTTGGTGTGCCTGAAGAATTGCCTGGGCAATGGCTAAGCCTAATCCAGCACCACCTGATCTTCTGGAGCGATCGCTACTAACTCGATAGAAGCGCTTAAAAATCCTTGTCTGCTCTTTGGGGGGAATGCCAATACCTGTATCTTGAATCTGGATCAAAGCTTGATCTTCACTACAGTACCAAAATCCATCTGATCACAGTAAGATAATTGTCGAAGTCTTGGAGAGAGCGCCCTACTTGTAAGTATCCCCAGGGCTGACGGGGTGACAACTATAGCTACAACCTTTGTTTAGTAATGATTGCAGCCTCCTAGCAATTGAAACAAATAGAGGCGATGAGGGCTGAAGAGACCCAAGCGTCTCAACGATTTTATAGGCTTT
>JAAHGR010000410.1 GCA_010672425.1 Symploca sp. SIO2E6 | reverse complement strand
TCAAAACGATAAATGCTTCATTCCTTGTTATTTGTTACTTGTTACTTGTTACTTATTCAGTAAGCAACCCAGAACTTATCACTCATTACTCATCACTCTTGAGAAACTATTTTAGATTTTAGATTTTAGATTTTAGATTTATTTAGATTTTAGATTAAAGAATTTAATCAACACAAGCCTTCTGCCCTCTGCCTTGTTGCCACCAAAGTATAAGTATTCAACCGGACATGATATTACTCATCACTCATCACTCATCACTCATTACTCATTACTCATTACTCATTACTCATGTTTGTCGCAGCCGATAGGTCAGATAACCGACGCCAACTCCAGTAACTACTACAGCAATAGCCGGAGGAACCAATGGCAACCAACCTCCTTGGCTAACTAGAATGAGGTAGCAGACACCATACAGACTAACCAGGATACCAGCAGCACTAGCAGTCGATCGCCTCAATGAGCGAGTACCCCACCAGATAACTAAACCCCCGACGGTAGACCAGCCAAAAATCCACAAGATTTCGCCTACAAGGGGTAACCACCAAATTAAGGGACGCTGATCTAGTACTGCACTGATGATTTGGCTGGCCATCTGAGCTTGTATAATTACTCCTGCCATATCACCGTAGGGAGTGTTCCAAAGGTCAGCACTTGTATCTGCGTTGTCGGTGTAGCCAATAACGATAATCCGGTCTTGAATGTCCTCTGCTGACACCTCGCCATTGAGAAGCTCTTGGAAACTAACGGTTGGCGCAAACTTATTAGGGTCACCTTGGTAGGCACGGTAGTTGAGGAGAGTTTGATAGCCTGCTAGTCTATCTCCTAGATCTCGATAAGGACTGCCATTACCCCAAAGTGGGGGAATGGCAGTCTTGCCCAACTGAATATTTCGCACATAGTAGCCTTTGTCATCTAGGGGAGACGTATAAGAATGCCCTTGTGCTTCTAGGTACTTACGAGCCAGAGCCAAGCTAAATGCCTCTTCGGTATTGCAAAAATCGGGATCGGGGGCCTGCAAGAGCAAGTGACGGCGGATCATCAGCTCACCATCCTCCGAGAGGTCATTAAATCCAATGCGTTGCATTGGCACTTCCCTCGGTGGAATATAGCCTTGCCGAATATTACCCTGTTCATCTTTGTAACTGGCTTTACAAAGAGCAATCAAGTTCTGAGTTTCTCGGAAACCCTCGGCTAATTCTGGCTGTGCCTTAAAATCTCGGTAAAAATCTAAGCCGATGAGTCGGGGTTGATGAGCTGATAACCTTGCTAAGGCTTGATTAAGGGCTTTGTCTGGGATTGTTCCAATTCCAGGCTCATAACGTCCCTCAATCAGATCTTGCCGAAGTGCCTCACTACTAATCGCATCCACCTCGACAATTAAGAAGCGCTGATCTTGTTCTTCACTGGGACGTAAGCGCATTAACTGGTCATAAACTCTCAATTCAGCGGGTTCTATCAACCCGAAAAACCGAGCAACCACCACCAGTACCGTAACGATCGCACTGGTCAAGACTACCGAACGTCGTTTAATTTGGCGATAAGGAAGTTCTCGACTAGCTGTGAGATACTCCAATTGTAGCCGATTGGGCTTAGGTTGCTTGTCGGCTGATTCCTGCAACCATTGCTCGGAAGCAACTAAATCTTTCCCTCGCAGCAAAAAGCTATCATCGTGTTTCTCTTGTTCCCACTCCATCGCCTTTACCAGTAACCGAGTGTGGGCACTGGTATAGTCGGGGTCACTATCGAGAGTACGGATTAGTTCAGCGAAATTAACAAAAAAGTCTCCTTGATTTTGCTGGAAGTCAATCGACGGAATACTGGCTAACCCAGACTCTAAGGCGTCGGTCAAGAAACCGGGTTTCTTTTGGGGAAATGCCGATATTTCCTTGTCATCGTCACGAGAAACCCGGTTTCTGAGAATAGTTGACCGGTTCTCTAGGGCTTCCGCCGGTACTTCTTGATACACAATGCCAATTATTCGCTTATTCAGCTTTTGGGCATACTCTACTTGCCGGATACATTCGGGGGAGGAGATACAATTTGGAGAAATAACGAATAGAATGTTATCGGAACTTTCAATTCCTTGATCCACCTCTTGCTTAGAGTCTTCACTAGAAGCAAGATTTTCCTGATCAAACCAGGTGTTCTTTCCCTGCATTTGCAAGGCATCATGGAGTTTGCGAGCAAAATCGGCATCGGCACTGGAGTACACCATGAAGGCATCCAGGGAAATGACAGGTGGTTGCCGCAAACTTTGAGCGATGAACTCTTCGTGTAATGGGCTAGGTGAATACAAGGCTTTCTGCTGTGCCAGTTTTAACCAAACTTGGGCATAACGTAGGTTATACCCCCGGAGCAAAATGCTAGGATTGCCTTGCTGCCGTTCCCACTTCAGGGCTTTTACCAACAACATTTTATGTTGTTGATGGTACTCCTCATCCTGACGCAGAATCTTCAACAGTTGGCTTTCATCTTGGTAGTAGTATTCTTCCTTGACATTATCCGTGAGGTCGATATACTGCAAAGAACGTAGGGTATCCGGTATCTGCTTGGGGTCAGTCTCTCGCACCAGCACAGGGATAATGCGCTTGTTGAGAGATAAAGCATAGTTCAACTCTTGCTGACAGTACTTCGAGGTAAGGGAGTCAGGGGAGAGCAAAAAAATCAAATTATCGGCTTGTTCAATTCCTCGATTTATGGCATCTTCAAAGTCTTCTGATGTTTGAATATCAGTTGTGTTTGTCCAGACTGTAAAGCATTCTTGCATGAGGCTGCGGCGCAGGTCTTCCATTGTCGTCTTATCGGTTTGGGAATAAGAGAGGAACACCTGAGTCATCAAGTTATTGGCATTTTTAATACTCTCGGTAATATATTCACAATGTCTCTCAGTGGCAATACAGGGTGGTTGCTCGTGATTAAATCGCACCTTGAGCCATGCCTCTGCCTGCTGCCGTTCCTCACCAACGAGTAGATAGGAATACTGCTTCTGATGACGTTCCCACTCCAGTGCCTTGGTTAGAAAGTACGTATGTTGATGCACATATGTCTTGTGTCGTTCAAAAAGTTCTAGCAGTCCCAAGAAGGATTTTTCAAAATCATCAATCCCTTCCCGAAAGTAAACCCAGTTAATCTTACCAATTTCCGGGTGCATATTTGGAAAACTTGAATGTAACCCTTTATTTTTGTAAGCTTCCCACTCCTCATCTGTACCATGGGGAAATCTCTGCTGCCAGGTTTTACGATTAATTTGCTCAACGTGTAATAAAGGAATAATCCGTTTGTGGCACTGAAGCGCTAACTCAATTTCTTTGCCGCAATAGGGTGAGTTGATCGAATGGGGGGCAATGATAAATAGGAAATTATGGGCTTTCTCGATTCCATCATCAATCTGATTTTGAAAATTCACTCCCAGTGGAATATCATTTTGATCAAACCAAACGTTGAGACCTGTTTCTGAAAGTCGTTGGTGAAGATAGGTGGCGAAGGTTTTACTATCCGCTCGTCCGTAAGAAATAAATCCATCTTGGAAGCTGTTCATCGCTCTATACTAATGAGGGGTTTTGCCAGTAGATCCCCTTGGCGGAAGCCAAATCAATTATTCATTTAGTCCAACTACTATATTAAACTGAAATCTTGCATGCCTGTCGAACATTTACCCGTGAAAGTAGGGAATAGGGAACGGGTAACAGTAATCAGATTTGACTGTTTGTTGTACTGAAATTGATTTTTCCTAGTTAGATTATTTAAGTAGTCGGACAAAAGTAAAATTAACGATGGAAACAAGGGAACAGTTAACAGCAAAGGATTGAGCCTCTTTACATTTATTAACACAGCGTTGTTCATTTATGTCCGACTACTTTAGTATTTATGATGCATAGTGCAAGAGCGGAGTGTTCCCCGTTCCCTGTTCCCTTGTTTCTCGATAGTTAAACCCACAATTTTAGAGCTGACGCACCACTAGTCATGAAATGCTTGAAAACAGGCTATAGTAAACAACTATCTTTTCTGGGATTGATTTTACTAACCTTCTTGGTAGTAACCCAGGTTATTCCCGTAACTGCACAGCAATTGACTCTTACTCCAATCCCCCATAGTTCCCAGATACAAGAGGGAGTTATATCAAGTACTGAGGCATCCAACCTACTCATCCAAGGCAAAACTTACTATGACACTGGACGTTTTACCGAAGCTGCGATCGCTTGGCAACAAGCAGTACATTTGTACCAAATAACAGATAATCGCTTCAACCAAGCCCTCAGCTTAAACTACCTCTGCTTAGCCTATCAAGATTTGGGACAATGGGAGCAGGCCCAAGCAACCATTAATCAAAGCCTCAACTTACTCCATTCTTCACCTCATCCTGATATCCTCGCCCAAGCCTTGAATACCCAAGGTAGCCTCCAACTAGCCACTGGCAAAACCGAAATTGCACTCAAGAGTTGGCAACAAGCTGAAACAGCTTATGCCCAAGCTGAGGATGAAATGGGAGTACTAGGGAGTAAAATCAATCAGGCACAAGCCTTGCAAAGCTTGGGTATGTTTCAAAGAGCACAGAAAATTTTAGAACAGGTGGAGCAACAACTCCAAAACCAACCAGATTCCCTGGTAAAAGCTACCGGTTGGCGCAGCTTAGGACTCGTCTGGCAAACTATCGGCAATCTCCAACAATCTCAGCAAGTCCTAGAAAAAAGTTTAGCAGTTGCCCGACAGCTCAACTCGGAACGAGACATCAGTACCACCCTTTTCAGCCTCGGCAATACAGCAAGAGGTTTAGGAGAAACAGCAGCAGCTTTGCAGTATTATCAACAGGCAACTGAAACTGCCACTAATCCCCTCAGCCGACTAGAAGCACAACTCAATCACCTCAAGCTGCTGATTCACCTCGAAAAGTTTACCAAAGCTCAAGCACTAATCCCTGAGATTCAAAGCAACTTGACTAACTTACCCATTAGTCGAGACAGCATTTATGCCCAAGTCAACTTTGCCGTAAGTTTAATCGAGTTATCATCGAACAACCAACAACCAACAACAAACAACAAACAACCAACAACAAACAACCAACAACAAACAACCAAAACTATTGCCAAAATATTAGCACAAGCAGTGCAACAAAGTCAAACCTTAAAAGACCCAAGAGCCGAATCTCTAGCTGTTGGTAATTTAGGAAAAGTATACGAACAAACCGATCAATGGTCAGAAGCTCAAAAGTTAACCGAACAAGCTTTAGCACTCGCACAAAATATCAATGCTAGAGATCTTACCTATCAGTGGCAATGGCAACTAACACGAGTACTAACGAACCAAGGAGAGATGGCCAAAGCGATCGCAGCCAACCAACAAGCCTTTAATATCCTACAATCCCTCCGCAGCGATTTAGTTGCCATGAACCCAGAAGTGCGCTTTTCCTTCCAAGAAAAAATCGAACCAATTTATCGTAACCTCGTTAGTCTTTTGTTACAGGAAGATGAGACGCGGGGACGCGGGGACGCGGGGACGCGGGGATGGGGAGATGGGGAGATGGGGGGATGGGGAGATGGGGAGGACAAGGAAAATAAGGGAGATAACATAGCTACATCTTCTTCCCAATTCCCAATTCCCAATTCCCAATTCCCAATTCCCAAACAACCAACAACCAACAACCAACAACAAACAACCAACAACAACCTAAAACAAGCACGTAAAATTATTGAATCCCTACAATTAGCCGAACTAGAAAACTTCTTCCGCACTCCTTGCTTAAATGCCAAAGCTGAGCAAGTTGATACCGTAATTGAAAAAGGCGATCGCACCGCTGCTGTTGTTTATCCCATTATCCTACCAGACCGTTTAGCAGTAATTCTTTCTTTACCAGGACAATCCCTGAGTCAGTACAGTATCAAGTTGCCTCAATCTGAAGTAGAACAAACTGTTACCCGTCTGCGACAGGCAATGAACCCGGCTTTATCCAACAAACAGCGTCTCAAGCTCTCTCAAAAGGTTTATGATTGGCTAATTCGACCGATAGAAAAGCAGTTGACGGAAGGTGAGATCAAAACTTTAGTGTTTGTCCTAGATGGAGTTTTGCGTAATGTGCCCATGGCTGCACTCCACGATGGCGAACAATATCTGATCGAAAACTATAGTGTCGCCTTAACCCCCAGTTTACAATTACTAGAGCCGCGATCGCTCCAACAATTGCAACTCGAATCTCTAACGGGAGGCTTAACGGAAGCACGTAATGGTTTTTCTGCCTTACCTGCTGTAGCAGAGGAAGTTAAACAGATTAGCGAGAAAATTCCCTCAGAAATTCTTCTGAATGCTCAGTTTACCCGTACCAACTTAGAAAAACAAATTAAATCTCTTTCAGTACCCATTGTTCATCTTGCTACCCACGGTCAATTTAGTTCTAAACCAGAAGAAACTTTTCTCCTTACCTGGGATGAACGACTCAAGGTTAATAGCTTATCCCAATTATTCAAAACTAGGGAAGAAACTAATGGTGAACCAATCGAACTTTTGGTGCTGAGTGCTTGCCAAACTGCCAATGGAGACAAGCGAGCCGCTTTAGGATTAGCTGGCTTAGCTGTACGTTCCGGTGCTCGCAGTACTTTAGCCACCTTATGGACAGTCAATGACCAATCTACAGCAGAAACTATGGTTGAATTTTACCGCTATCTCAGTCAAGGTAGTGGTAACCGAGCCGAAGCACTCCGTCAAGCACAGTTATCCCTGCTCAAGCAACAAAAGTACCAGCACCCCTATTATTGGGCTCCTTTTGTTTTAGTCGGCAATTGGCTTTGAACAGATAGTCGTGGGAATTGGGTTATGTGTAATATTCAACCATGTAGGGGCGGGTTCACCAAGGTCTTTGCTCTTCAACGATAACTTAACTAAACCCGCCCCGGTGCCCCTCACAAGGGTAGGTTTTTAATATTTCGTTCAAGAAGAGACAAGGGAGGAAAGTAGACAAGTAGACAAGGAAGATTTTCTACAAAACTAGTTTAACTCCAATACGCTAAAAGAGTCTTCTAAAATTCCTTTGAGGATATTGCGAAAAGAGCTTTCTGAATAGAGTCCACATCTGGCTCCTAATGCTCCAATAGTACTATCATACTTATTATTCAGTTTTTTGATTTCTAGTAAAATTTGCTGAATTGGCTGGTTATGTTCCTCGCGATCACGGTTTTGTTCGTC
>JAAHGR010000041.1 GCA_010672425.1 Symploca sp. SIO2E6 | reverse complement strand
TATCAATTCCGGTTGCATCGGAATGATTAAAAATCTGGCTTTCTGGTTAGAAAACATAGATGCTGGAGGGCGCAAGCTTTGCGCCCCTACATTACGAATATTATCCCAATGTAGCCGGAATTGATATCACATCCGTGGAACTGGCATCTTGCCAGTGGCCGAAACTATGATTTGATGGATACTGTGTTGGGTTTCACTAGCGTGACCCCCAACCTACTTACTCATAACTCATAACTCATAACTCATAACTCATAACTCATAACTCATAACTCATAACTCATAACTCATAACTCATAACTCATAACTCATAACTCATAACTCATAACTCATAACTCATAACTCATAACTCATTACTCATAACTCATTACTCAAATCAAAGATTGATCCTCACCCCTTCATCAACTGCCTAAACCACTCATCATCTCGAATCACCTCAAAATCCCTATCAGTTCTTGCCTGTTGTCGATACCTGGGATTAATTTTGATGGCTTGTTGTAGGTTTTTTAATGCTAAGTCATCTTGACCCTGTAACACACAACAGACTGCTTTGTTATAATAAGCATCGGCATAGTTAGGTTTAGCTTCTAAGGCTTTATCGAAGCTAACTAGTGCTTCTTCATCCTTCTCTAGCTGAACTAAGGCATAACCTCGATGATTCCAAGCTTTGTGGGATTTGGGTTTAAATTCAACGGTTTTGTCAAAAGAAGCGATGGCTTCTTCATAGCGTTTTAATTCTTCTAAAGCTAGACCGCGATTGAGCCAAGCAACGGCATCATTCGGTTGACATTGAGTGGCCTTATCAAAGGAGGTGAATGCTTCCTCTCCCCGTTGGAGAATCCCTAAGGCTACCCCTCGGTTAACCCAAGCTTCATGATAATTGGAGTTGAGTTCGAGCGCTTTGTCGTAAGAGGAAATTGCTTCTTCGTACTGTTTTAACCTGGCTAGGGCAATACCTCGGTTTAACCAGGCTTTGTCATTGCTAGGTTGCAAACCCACCACCCGATCAAAAGTTGCGATCGCTTCTCGATATTGTTTTAATTCCATTAGGGCAATGCCTCGTTGATACCAATTATCCGGGTCATCGCCTTTAATTTCCAAAGCTTTATCCCAAGAAGCGATCGCTTCTTCATACCGTCCTAATTCCTTAAAGGCTGTACCCCTTTGTTGCCAAACTTTAGGGTTACTTGGCTGTAGTTCAATCCCTTGGTCATAATTAGCGATCGCTTCTTCATAGCGTTTCTGTGATAATAGAGTATCTCCCTGTTGAAGATAGTCATCAGCACTGAAGAATAGTTGGGGATGGTTGGTTTGAAGTACATTGAGTTGTGTAGTCAGGCTCTGAATTTGCTCCTGAGCTTTGGCAATGAAGGAATCTGAGATAAATTCAGGGGTAACCTCTGCCAATTTTTGCAGGATTTCGTTCTTTTGGACTTGAGCATCTGATTGTAACTCTGACAAATTACTAGAGAGTTCAGTGGCAATTTTTTGCAGATTCTGGAGGGTTACATCCTTCTGCTCTTGAGCCCCAACCTGTAATTGGGAGAGTTGCCCCTCAAACTTCTTCTCTAATTTCTCCAAATTATGACTAATCTTATCCTTTTGAGTGCGCACCTCTGACTTGAAGGCAGACAGTTGCTCCTCAAGCTCGGCTTGGGATTTCTCTAAATTATTAACAACCCCTTGCCTGCGCTCATCGGTTCCCGATTGCCAAGTGGAGAGTTCAGCTGCTAACTCAGATTCGAGTTTTTGCAGATTCTCCCCTAGTGCCTCCTTTTGAGCGGCAAACTCTGAGTGCCATTGAGATTTTCCAGTAGTTAACTGGGTTTCCACTTGCTTGAGATATTCACCCATTGCCTCCTGCTGAGCTTGCAAAGCTGACTCTAATTGAGATTTACCTGTCGCCAATTCCGCTTCGGCTTTTTCCAGATGCTGACGTAGCGCCTCTTGATAACCTTGAGTATCCGACTGTAGCTGCGACTTTTTCGTCCCTAGCTCAGCTTCCAACTGCTGCAAATTCGTAACTAGCTTTTTCCTACGTTCCTGAGAATCCTCATGTAACTTGGACAACTGAGTCGCAAACTCAAAGTTGAGTTTGCCTAACTGCTCAATAAGTTCCTTTTTCTGTCCCTCAGCAGTTGACTTTAGTTCCGACACTCCGGTACTAAACTCAGTCTCCAACTGTCCCAAGGTGGCTAAGGTTTGTTCCTTCTGTTGCTGAACCTGCTGCTGAGCCTCAAGACGCAGTTCATCCAATTGGGGAGCCAACTGAGCTTCCAGCTTACCCAAATGTTCTAAAACAAGTTGCTGCTGCTCCTGAGTTCCTGACTGGAGTTCCGAGAGTTGATTGGTAAACTCTTGTTCCGATTGGGCTAATTTTTGTAGAGTTAGTTCCTTTTGCTGATTAGTAGCCGACTGGGACTCAGACAGTTGCTCATTAAAGTCCGATTCCAACTGTACCAGCTTTTGTTGTGCACTTCCGAGTTGTGCTTCTAGTTCTTCAATATTATGGGTTTTAAACTCAGAAAGTTCAGAGACTAGTTGGGTAATGGTCTCTCTATGGGTTTCAATCTGCCGTTGAAAGGCTTGTGCTTGATCATCTAAATTACCTTCAACAGCTTCAGTTTTTTGCAGAATGTTGTTAACTTCTTGCTTAGCGCCAGCCAGCTGACTTTCCAAACCTCCCAATTCCTCCAGATGTGTCTTAACCACCTCTGTAACCTCTCGAATTACGGCTCGCCGCAGTATCCACAGAGCCACAATGGCAGCAGCTAAGAGCAAAGCGAGAATTGCCAGCAAAACATTGAACAGGGTTGTCGTCTGACTAAAAGCACGATTGGCTTCAGCCTGCACCTGCTCCTGAACCTGCCTTTCTTCGCGCAATTCCTCCAGCAATTCTTCCATCTCTTCCTGCTGTCGATTATCTGCCTGAGCAATAATCCTTGTAGGAGATTCCGATAGAGGAGGTTGGGCACTAACCAAGCCAACGGAGAGTAACAAAGTAGCAACCAGGGTCATGCCTGGGGAGAGTAAGGTAAAAATTGCTGGATTCTGGCGCTTCATTGGGAATTGGGAATTGGGAATTGGGAATTGGGAATTGGGGATTGGGAATTGGGAATTGGGAATTGGGGATTGGGAATTGGGAATTGGGAATTGGGAATTGGGAATATCTTCCTTATCTTCTCTATCTTCCTTGTCTTCTCTATCTTCCCATCTTCCCATCTCCCCATCTTCCCACCTCCCTACTCGATTGGAACAAAATCATAACCAGAGCCGGATCGGCTGCCTGGTTTAATCGTAACTAATTGTACTTTCTGATTGCGATCGCCTGAAGGTAAAAAGCGTATCTCTTCTGCGGTACCAGGGACAGAAAATCCTGGTGTTGCCAGGGTTTCTTGAATGCCCTTGCGGGTAGGATTGCCCTGCAAACCAGCAATTAAGGCTTGGGTAGCATCATAAGCTAAAGCGGTGCGCCAGTTGACATCTCCACCCCACAATTTATTGGCAGCTTGGGGAAACTCAGCCTCTGGATCTCCGAGAATATGCCAGGGTACTGCTAGTACCATACCTTCGGCATCTTTTACGCCGATTTGCAACGTCTTGAGTTTGTAGGCGCTATCTCCTGCTAGCATGGGCAAACGTCCATCGTTGACTTGTACTACAAATAAAGCTTGATCGAGAGTAGCAGAATTAGGAGCCAACATTAACACCTCAGCTTCTAAGTCCATCGCCTGCTTCACTGCATCAGCTGCATTGAAGTTAGAACTAGCAAAGTCATATTCATCTACTACCCTTCCCCCTTCACCTAATAATGTAGTAGTAAAAACATCTTTGAGGGATTTACTATAGTTACTCTCAGAATTAAAAAACACCGCAGCATTTTCTTGCTTTAACTCCTTGAGCATATAGCTAGCAAGAGCACTACCAGCAAAACGATCACTAGGTACAGTGCGAAAGATATATTCGCCAGCTCCCGATAGTGCAACTGATGTACTAGTAGGGGAAATCATTACCAATCCATCCCTTTGGTAAACCTCCGCTGCTGCTAAGGTAACTCCACTACCAAAATGACCAACCACTCCTAAGATAGCTGAGTTCTTTGCCAAAGCTTGAGCCACTTGTTGGGCAACTTCTGGTTCATTGTCATCATTAACAATCAGCACCTTTAACGGCACACCACTAATGCCACCAGCTTGATTAATTTCCTGTTGCGCTTGAGCCACACCCCGCAGCATTTCTTGAGCTGCACCCACTTCCTTCCCAATCGGCATCGAAGCAGCAATGGTGTAGGACTTCTGATTACCAATGCGAGCGTTGTTGAGATAGATTAGGGCTTCCGGATCGTTGCGCTGAGTTTTGAGGGATGACTCTAGTTTAGCCACAGCCTCATCATAATTTTTCTGTGCGATCGCTTTGATACCAGCTTCTTTGTCAGGAGTTGTATCTGAAGGAATTAACAGTCGCTCACCTTCACTAAAACGTTTTTGCTCTGGCTGAGCCGAAGGTACATCCTCCTCCAGTGGTGTCGTTGGAGATTGAGTTGCAGTTGAACTATCCTCCGTTGATGGTCGTTTAAATTGGTTAAACAACCACACTCCATTAGCCACGAGAACTACAGTGAATAAGAGAGTAAGTATTAGAATTATAGGTTCGTTTCTTCGAGACATAAGCTAATTTGCTTTCAGCGTTCAGCTTTTTGGCGGATAGCTGATAAATTGGGAATTGGGAATTGGGTATTGGGAATTGGGTATTGGGTATTGGGAATTAGGAATTGGGAATTGGGTATTGGGTATTGGGAATTGGGAATTGGGTATTGGGAATTGGGTATTGGGTATTGGGTATTGGGTATTGGGTATTGGGTATTGGGAATTGCTTCCCCATCTCCCCATCTCCCCATTTCCCCACCTCCCTACTTGATTGGAACAAAATCATAACCAGAGCCGGAGCTATTGCCCGGTTTAATCGTAACTAATTGAACTTTCTGATTGCGATCGCCTGAAGGCAAAAAGCGTATCTCTTCTCCGGCACCAGGAACAGAAAATCCCGGTGCTGCCAGGGTTTTTTGAATACCCTTGCGGGTAGGCTCCTGATTCAAACCAGCAATTAAGGCTTGGGTAGCATCATAAGCTAAAGCGGTGCGCCAGTTGACATCTCCACCCCACAATCCCTTGGCAGCCTGGGGAAAATCAGCCTTTGGATCTCCGAGAATATGCCAGGGTACTGCTAATATCATACCTTCAGCCTCTTTTCCACCGATTTGTAGCGTCTTGAGTTTATAGGCACTATCTCCTGCCAGCATCGGCAAACGCCCGTCGTTTACTTGTACTACCAATAAAGCTTTGTCGAGAGCACCAGAACCAGAATCAGGAGCTAACATTAACACTTCAGCCTCCGAGTCCATCGCCTGCTTCACTGCATCAGCTGCATTGAAGTTAGAATCAGCAAAGTCAGATTCATCTACCACCCTTCCCCCTGCACCTAATAATGCAGTGGTAAATACATCTTTGAGAGATTTACTATAGTCACTTTCAGAATTAAAAAACACCGCAGCATTTTGTTGCTTTAATTTCTTGAGCAGATAATCAGCAAGGGTATCACCAGCAAAGCGATCGCTGGGTACAGTACGAAAGATATATTCACCGGCTCCCGATAGTGCAACTGATGTACTAGTAGGGGTAATCATTACCAACCCTTCCTGTTGGTAAACCTCTGCTGCAGCCAAAGTAACTCTACTACTTAAATGACCAATAACTCCTAAGATAGCTGAATTCTTCACTAAAGTCTGAGCTACTTGTTGGGCAACTTCTGGTTCATTGTCATCATTAATAATCAGCACCTTTAACGGCACCCCACCAATGCCACCAGCTTGATTAATTTCCGTTTGCGCTTGAGCCACACCCCTTAGCATCTCTTGAGCTGCACCTAGTTCCTTCCCAATCGGCATTGAAGCAGCAATGGTGTAGGATTTTTGTTCACCAATGCGAGCGTTGTTGAGGTAGATTAGGGCTTCAGGATCGTTGGGTTGAGCTTCGAGGGATGACTCTAGTTGAGCCACAGCCTCATCGTAATTTTTCTGCGCGATCGCTTTAATTCCAGCTTCTTTGTCAGGAGTTGTATCTGAAGTAATTAACAGTCGCTCACCTGCACTAAAGCGTTCCTGCTCTGACTGAGTCAGAGATATCTCCGACTCCGATGGTGTCGTTGGAGATTGATTTGAAGTTGAAGTATTCTCCGTTGATGGTGATTTAAATTTGGTAAACCACCCCACTCCAACAGCTATCAGAGCCAAAGTGATTAATGAAGCAATTACCAGAATTTTAGTTTCGTTTTTTTGAGACATAAGCTAATACAGCGCTTTGCGCTGTAATGAAGTACACTCTTCCAAAAGTCCCCCTTATTTCTTCCAAAAGTCCCCCTTATTAAGGGGGATTTAGGGGGATCAAAACTGTACCGCATAGCAGAGCAAACTGCTGTAAGCCGGATAGAGGGGGATGGGGAAGAAAATTCAAAATTCAAAATTCAAAATTCAAAATTATCAACTCCCAAACAACCAACAACCAACAACCAACAACCAACAACAATTCAAAGAAACCGAGATAGTACAAGATACACCAACCGGAAGATAATGGTTACAGCCACCGCTGCTGCTCCTGCTAAAATTGCGATCATAATTACATCAGGGAGGGGAAAACCGGCCCTTAAGCCAGGAATCAGCATCAAAACCAGGCCAATTCCCGCAAAAATTGCTAAATCCTTACGATCAATCCAACGGCGGTATTGAACATAAATCAAACCACCGACAATCATCCCTAGCACTCCCATAGTAATTCCTGATAGCCCTAGAAAGCTTCGCAGAGCAAAGGATAGTAATCCTACTGTAAATCCTGTCAATGCTGCTCCTCCCAAAACCTCTATCAGCGAGAAAGCTGGTTTTCTCGCTACCACTGGGGGTGGAGGTTGGGGGGTTGGAGTGATCGGTGGTTGAGAGATTGGCTGTGGGGGAGTTATGGGAGGCGGTGGAGGCGGAGGTGGCGTGATGGGCAGTGGTGGGGGTGCAGGTTGAGGTTCGAGAGCATCCATCACCTCTTGAGCCGAACTAAAGCGTTGATTAGGGGTTGGTAACAGCATCCGATTTAACACTGCTTCTAAGGTATCACTTACCTGGGTATAGATCCTCCAAGTCCACTGATTATTGTAAGAGTCATACAAATCCCCTGGGTCTTTGCCTGTCAATAAAGTAATCACCGTCACTGCCAAAGCATATAAATCTGTTGAAGGGTAGACTTGAGCACCAGACATCTGTTCTGGAGGGGCAAATCCCATAGAATAAATACCTGTTGAACTTCCCGTTGGTGTCGTTGAGGCTCCTTGGTTTACCTGCTGTTTAACGGCACCAAAATCCAACAGATACAAATGCCCACTGTGGTCGCGCATAATGTTAGAAGGCTTAATATCTCGATGAATTGAGTCATTTTCATGCACAAATTTCAGCACCTTGAGGATTTCCTGTAGTACCTCCAAAGCTTCAGCTTCAGAGAACATTCCTTTGTCTGCTAACTCTTCCTCCAAGTTTTGTCCATCAATAAATTCTTGGACTAGGTAGAAAAACTGGTCTTCTTGACCCGGTTGCTGGCTAGGAACACTCAAGGGGAAGAAAGCAAACAAATCGGGGATTTGAGGGTGGCGTCTACCGAGTTGTTCTAAGACTGCTGCTTCCCGTGCAAATAAACCTTGTGCAATTTCCAGCTGTTGGGTATTCAAGTTGCCAGACGGCTGAAATTGCTTCACCACACACTCGCGCATAGCTGGAGTATAGCGGTCTCGAGCCAGAAATGCTGCTCCAAAGCCTCCTTTACCCAGTAACTTGGATGGTAAGTAACGCCCCACGAGAATCAGTGGCATACCGCAAGCAGTGCAGAATTTCTGCTGCGCTGTCTGGAGCGTCATTTTATCATCAAGATCGGCAAAGAAGTTTTGAGGGCGGGGGCAACCAGGACGGGTGCAGTAAATTTCCATATTTCCAAGCGTCGGGAGTAAACTACTCACGCTTTCCCTTTGGAATGAGCATGAGCTTATAGCTACAATTTAAACTTCCACTTTAAACTGAAACAAAATTTAGGAGTAAACTCTGGCAAAATTTCGCGACTAAAAGCGCTCAATCTGTTACTTCCGGTGCTTCTGCTGGTATAGGAAAAAGTAAACCAAAATCGGTTTGACGTTGGTTTAGCGGTTCTTCCGTCAGCTTCCACAAGGTTTCATAGAAGAAAAAAGACACACCGGCAAATCCTCGGCTGCGCACTGCTCCAACTTGCTGCTGGATTTGTGAGATGGAGACAAATTTGTTTTTTAAACCAGTCAAGATACCTATACCAACAGGAATACGACCGTTGGCCGCTTTCAGTTCCGGCTTCTCCAATTCTGAGATAAAGCTCTTAAAGCTGTCTCGATAAATCTGTACAATTAGTTCATCTACCAAGCCAAGCTGTTCCCAATTCTCCCAATCAGCAAGAAAGAATTGGTAGGAGAAACGCTGGGGATTGGGAGATATGGAAATAATAACCTCTTCTTTACGGTCTTTAACTGCCCCTGCCAGCTGCTTGAGGAAATCAGTCACTTTGTTCGCTCGCCAGCTTATCCATTCTGGATCTTTCGAGTCAGTGGGAGGCAATTTTCCTTGGTGTTCTTGTTGGTATAAGTTTACGGTGAAATCATCGTAACCCAAATCCGATGGCAAGCCGAAATGGTCATCGAATTGGATACCATCAACATCGTAGGTGCTGATAATCTCAAGCACTAAATTCTGGATAAACTGCTGCACCTCTGGCATAAAGGGATTGAGCCAGACACGCTCATGGGTACCTTCTTGCTTAGTCTTGACTCCTTCTGCATTTTGAGTGAGCCAATCAGGATGACGTTTCGCTAACTCAGAATCCGAGGGAGCCATAAAACCAAATTCAAACCAGGGAATGACTCTCATACCTTGTTGATGTCCCACTTCAACAATTTCTTGGAGGACATCTCGCTCCTGTAATCCCAGTTGAGGATCAAAAGGTTCTTCTAAAGGTGTGGCAATCCTTGCTGATTCACCAATCACCTCTTCAGCAATCTTGCTGGGATAGAGGGTATAGCCCCAATTCCAAACAGTAGGATAGACAGTGTTGAAATTGAGCCGTTTCAGGAGTTGTAGGGCAGTAGTCGTGTTTTCGGAAGAAAACAGTACATCACTATCAATATTTGTCAACCACACTCCCCGTAACTCAGTATTATTGGGTTGAGAAATCTCTCCATGGGCAATATCCTGAGTAGGAACTTTCAGAGAGTCACTAATAACCTGCTGCTGTGGCAACTGTTCGATCTCAGGTGATGTCCCATTCTCTGGGACATAACTAAACTGCGCTTGAGGATAAGCAGTAGCTGGTTTCCATACTGCGATGGTTATGCCTAAGACAAATAAAAAAACTAACCCAGCTGGACGCCCAAAACTGCGCTTCAAAGAAACTAGTTCATTCACCCAGATTCTGGTCAAGCTTTTGAGAAACCGTTTCATGGATACTGCTTATAGATTTATTGAATTTATGATACCGCCGAGAAAACCGCATCTTGTGGGTGGGACTGCAATACTACTCGGTAATCGCTTACATTTTCTTTTCCCCATCTTCCTCAATACTGCTCGGATCAGCCCCAATTCTTCTCCCTCAGCTTCAGTTGACTTAGCTTCTACGTAAAAATACTGAGATAAGTCCCCAGCTTCCTATCCCTAGCCTTAAAATCTCCTCCTCTGCCAGTGTCAGACAACTGACGAAGAAGCCTAATTCTGTGTAATTGAGCTATTTAATCTATATTTCATGACATTTAGTAAGTAATCTGAGTGAGCAATAAATTCAGTATTATTCCTGATTGTGCAGTTCTTAGTGTTGCTATATGGTTAACTCTATTAAATAGAACATAGTTTCAGTGTGGATTTTGCCTGAGTAGTACCATGCTCTCACTAGTTACCTCTAACTATCCTAGAGCGTCAGTCCAGAAACCGGGTTTCTTGATAAAAATGCTGATATTTCGTAGTTATTCTTGCAAGAAACCCGGTTTCTAGGAATACTAGACCGGATCTCTAGACAGACAAATCCCCAATTTTTGCCGAATGCACTATCTGTGTATTAAATCCCTTGTCCAGAAAGCCATCAGCAATCTTGGGCAAGCTTTATCATTCAGATACTTGGCATGAATTACTTCAGTACTATTGGTAAAAATATGCAGTTTAGAGAAAATTACCATTTGTCATAGCTGCGATCGCTCTTGATTACCTAGATACATATGTAGGCAAATGTGTCAACATATTTAAGTTTTATTACAACTATGGGGACTTCTGGACACCCAAATTGTGGTTTTCCTCAACTGGCGTCGGGCAATCCTCGGTTCTGACAGAGTCGAATGTAATTATCAACAATATTAAAATATAATTTAACTTTGTGTGTTCCTATGAGTAAAAACAATAATCCAGAATATATGGTTGCGAGCAACCAGGAATCGATGGAAAGGCTTGTTAGAGCTATCACTTTATCTGAGGGTCAGTTTTCCTTAATCCTCGTTTGCTGCAACCGTTTGCCCTTACGGCGGAAAAAACTGAAACAATTGGTAGAAGGCTCTCCAGTGCCAGTTCAGGAAATAACCCTCCATCCATCCGTCAACACACTTTTCACAACCATCGAAACAGCAGTTAAAGGTTCACCCCCTCCAGCTTTGATGGTCTCTGGTCTAGAGTCAGTGGTTGCCATTGATGAGGTATTAAGTTCGACCAACTTAGTGCGAGATGAGTTTCGCAAGCAGTTTCCATTTCCTCTGGTGTTGTTGATCAATGATGAGATCCTACAGAAACTCATCCGACTGGCACCAGACTTTAAGAGTTGGTCGGCAAACCCGATTCGATTTCAAGTCCTAGAGAACCATCATTCTTCCAAGTGTGCAGCAATCACAGCATAATTTTTTCAGAAGATAGGTATAGAAGTTCATAACACAATAGAGCTACTAAAAATGCACTGGCTAATATTAACGTTGCTATCTGAACTCTGGCCCCTAGTCTCTGACCCCTAACCCCTGATGACTGTAAATGTGATATTCAGCCTAGCCTCGGAGCCTCCTAATCTGAAAATAGACGCGGGGACACAGAGACGCGGAGACACCAGAATTTCCATCCTACTCCTGCGGAGAACGCTGCGCGAACGTTGTGAGGTGAAAGTTTATGGGAGTCTGACCTGAAAGACGCACCGGAGGCATCAGATGCATCAGACTATGATAAGTCACAATGTGCCAGTTGAACCAAATAAATTTGCCAGGGGAAGCCATCCTAAATCCAACTATCCAGTTTAAGAGTCCTCATATAGGTTCCCAAAGAAAATGAAAACGCTATATGCTAGCGATTTGTCCTTAAAAGAAGTCCATCGTCTTTTTGGTTTCCAAAGACGATACAACAACTCTTTTATACCCCTATTATCCCTTAAACCTACAACGGAATCCGAACAGCAAGAGCTGATTCAAATTGCCAAAGACTTTGATTACTACCTAATCGAAGGCAAAGTTGCTGAAGGACAAGTCAAAATACTTACCGTTGCTCCCTTGCTACGTTTAGCTGGCTTCTATCGCTATCCTATCCAGATGACTCTGGAGGAAAGCATTGCCGAAATAAACATTGAAGATGAAGATACCAAAATTACTGGCCGAATCGACCTCTTAGCCGTAAACAAAGCACAACGGATAGGAAAAAATGCCTTATTTTGGGTATTGATTGTTGAAACTAAAAATAATAAAGCAGCGCCTTCTGCCGGTTTACCGCAACTGTTAGCCTATGCCCATGAAAGCTTGAAAATTCAACCAGCGGTTTGGGGGTTAATCACCAATGGAGAACTCTATCAATTTGTTTATATTGAGGGAGGAAATACTCCTACTTATCAACTGATGCCGTTTCTGAACTTAATGGAAACTGAGTCTGGGATTAAGATTCTGCAAGTTCTCAAGGCAATTTCTAAGTAATATCAAGTTCGGTAGAATACTTACACTTTGGTGAAAACAAGGCAGAGGGCTCCAAGGGAAGAAAGAAGGTTGCAAGGGAGAAGGGAATTATAAGTGATTATCCTTTCCTTGATATAAGTGCTGTGGTGGGCAAATATATCTCTACATATCGGTTCCTCTGTTAAAGCTTGGAAATTTGCCCACCCTACAAGGGAAGATGCTGCACCTGTATTATTTAGCGCACTATTTGATGAATGACTAGAATAAAATTATGAGGGGCATCTAAGTTGTTCTGGTAGGGCGTAACCATGAAAACAATATTGAACCAAATATTTCCTAGACTAGCTGGTACGACAGCTCTAGCCACCACAGCCTTGACGCTATTGAGTGGAGGAGCATCCGCTGTCGAAGTTGAGATTAAACAACAAGTACTCAATGGCTTATATTATCCTACAAGTTCTCAACAGTTCTTTGAGCGAGGAAGACGTACCTTTGAGCAAGAAATTCAATTGATGCTCCGGAGACTGCAATCATCCCCAGAAACTTTACTACATATTGGAGATGAGCTACCAGCACAAATGCGTGAAGAATGGCTCCAGGAAGAAGAAGTATGGCTCCAGGAAAGTGAGCGACAAAATGGGTGGGGAAATGAGTAAGTAGACACGGGGACGCGGGAGACGCACCGGACGCGGAGAGAGGAATTTTTATGTATGGTGGTGAAAAAATTTTTTCATGGGGACTGCCTCCTGCCTTCTGCCTTCTGCCTTCTGCCTTCTGCCTCCTGCCTCCTGCCTCCTGCCTTAGGATGCTTGCATTGCTCTGGCACGGCAATCTCTTAACCAAAGCTTAACTGCTTGACCAATGATCCAATTGCTACTCTCTTGGGGTGGCATGGGAGGATTTTCTGGTGAAGAGGAACCAATTTGAGTAAACATCATGGCTAAACGCCAGCCATCAATAGTTTGCGTGAGAAATAGCCAGTGAAAACTTTGGGACTCCAAAGCTTTTACCCCGATATACTGCCTTTCTAGGGTTGTGAGGAAGACTTGCTGGGGTTGTTCTTCTTCCAAGATTGTGACCTTAGGGCTATATTGACCGGGGCCAAGGGAGAGGGGTTCAAATTCTGGATTTCCTGCCAAAATGACGTATCTGGAGTTATCAGCAGCTTCATCCAAGCGCCGATTCCTTTGAATTATGCGATTGGCATAGTTGGGTAAATCCTTGATCATCAGAGGGATTAATGTCTCTACATCATCTGGGCAAGCTTTAGTTGAAGTAAAGCGTTTCTCATACTTGTGAGGTACATTCGTTATTGGTTTTTGGAAATGGGGAATGGGGAATGGGGAATAGGAGATACCCAAGCAACTAATCAGTAGCAATCCATAATAACTTTGCCTAAACATCAGCCGTCGCTAACTCCTCGCAAATCCTTTCCCAGGCAGCAACTGGGTCACTAGCAGTGGTAATTGGTCGTCCAATAACTAAGTAATCAGCACCAGCTTTGATAGCAGCAGCTGGAGTCATGGAGCGCCTTTGATCACCGGCTTGTGCCCAACTAGGTCTTACTCCTGGACAAACTAAGAGAAAATCATCTCCACACACTCGCCGTAGTTGCTCCACTTCCTGAGGAGAACAGACAGCTCCCTGTAAACCGGCTTCTTGAGCCAGTAATGCCATTTGTAAAGCATACTCTGGCAATTCAAGAGGGATTTTCAGGTCAAAAGCTAAATCCCTTGAACTCAAACTGGTAAGTAGGGTAACAGCAATTAACTTAGGAGGTGGACATCCTGCTGCCTGTGCCCCCTCCTCAACTGCTGCTACAGCTCCTTTGAGGGCACTACGACCAGCCACTGCATGAATTGTGGTTAAATCCACACCATAGGCTGCTACAGCGCGACAAGCCCCAGCTATCGTATTGGGGATGTCGTGGAACTTGAGATCCAGAAATATCTGCTTTTGCCGCTCTTTGAGAACAGGCAAAATCCTAGAACCAGTGCTCACAAATAATTCTAGCCCCACTTTCCAAAAAGTAACTTGAGGCAAGCTCTCCACCAAAGCGATCGCTTCTGCCTCAGTAGCTACATCCAAGGGTACAATAATTCGGCTTTCTCTACCCATCTGTATTAATCACTGTACTGCACGAGTTAACCTGAATTCTCAATTCCCAATTCCCAATTCCCAATTCCCAATTCCCAATTCCCAATTCTCAAAGTATCAACCGTACAAATTTCTTTTTCCCAACTTGTAAAACCTTACCTGCCAGGAGTTTTGCCGAATCGAAGGCGAGGTCAACCTCAGAAATGCGATCGCCATCCAGTCTTACTGCTCCCCCTTGAATCTGTCGTCGTCCTTCTCCACTAGTTTTGCACAAACCACTGGTGTTGAGAATATAGAACAACTTTGCAGGAAATTGCACTTGAGACAGAGAAAATTCCGGTACGGCATCACCTGTACTAGTGGCATCTCCCTGTACCAAATTCATGGCTGCTTGTTGAGCCTCCTGGGCAGCGGCTTCCCCGTGATACTGGCTGACAATATTGAGAGCTAATTGTTTTTGGCGATCACGTGGAGATTCTGGTAGTTGCTCCATAGGCAAATTTGTTAGCAATTCATAATATTGCTCTAACAAATTATCTGGCGTCTTTTCCAACTTGGAGTACATGGAGAGGGCATCTTCTCTCAAACCCACATAATTTCCCAAAGACTTCGACATTTTCTGTACCCCATCTGTCCCCAGCACAAGTGGTGTCAACAGTCCAAACTGGGGTATTTGCCCAAAATGCCGTTGCAAATCTCGCCCCACAGCAATATTGAATTTTTGGTCGGTGCCCCCTAACTCCACATCAGCATTCACCGCCACTGAATCGTAGCCTTGTAACAAGGGGTAGAGAAATTCATGAAGGTAAATAGGATTTTCCTGCTGATATCGTAGGGCAAATCCCTCCTTGGCCAGCATCTGTCCTACCGTCATCGTGGCTAATAACTGGATAATTTTTGATAAATCCAGCTCCTGGAGCCATTCTGAGTTGTAGCGAATTTCCAACTTGCCAGGTGTCTGGAAGTCCAAAATTGGGCGCACTTGCTCCAAGTAAGTCTGGGCATTTTGTTGAACTTGGGCTGGTGTCAACTGGGTACGCACTTCCGATTTGCCCGTAGGGTCGCCAATTTGGGCAGTAAAATCCCCGATAATCAGTACGGCAGTATGACCAGCATCCTGAAAGGCTCGCAGCTTCCGCACGGGGATACTATGGCCAAGATGGATATCTGGTGCAGTAGGGTCAATTCCCAACTTGATTCTCAAAGGATGGTCGGTTTTCTCTAGGCGTTGAGCCAAGTTCTCACTTGGGTTTTGGGACTCTGGTTGGTCAGGGAAAATTTCACTGATACCTCGGTAGAGCCAAGCTAGATCATGGGGATAGGACGAGTTTGACATCAGAGTAATTTATCCTTACTACCAATCTCAAGGCAGATAGCCTAACATTAATTTGCAGAAAATGCCACAATATCCATACTTGAGCAGTTAGCCTTCGTCAAGGTAATGCAGCTATTATTAAGGCTATATCCACTTTGGGGCTAACTTAAAGTAAAGCTAATACCCACCTAGAGGGCAAATTATCCTTTTGAGGATCAGGAAAGCTAATGCTATTGCGCAACCTTTATTTTATTATGGTTGAGATGTTGTTCTAGTAAACTTACTTATCTGTGATCCTGATTACTGATAACAATTTCTGTAATCACCTATAACCAACTATTAATTTCCCAATTGCCCTCGTCTCTAGAATTGCTGTCTTTTTAAGTGAGGAAGTGAAATCGCTGTGTCGTCTAGCACCGTTCAACAAAAACAACAGAAGCAAGATCAGAAAAGCGGTTCATCACCAGTTTTTCAGTTTGTCCAGGGAGTTGCTCAGGTAACAGGTGGAACCGTCCTCGGCATCACCATGCTAACTAGCTCCCTCTTTGCTGGTGGTCTGGTTGGCTTAGCGACAAGCTTCCGCAACCTCCCAGATGTCAGAGTGCTACGAGGCTATGTACCAACAGAAACAACTTATATTTATGACATCAAGGGTAAGCACCTGGCTAGTATCCATGGTGAAGCTAATCGCGAAGTAGTGAAGTTAGATCAAATCAGCCCGCAACTCAAGCGAGCTGTGCTAGCAATGGAGGATAGTCGCTTCTACTATCACCAAGGGATTAATCCTAACAGCATTGGTCGGGCCTTCAAGGCTAACTGGCAGAGTGGCTCAGTGGTTGAAGGTGGTTCAACCCTAACCATGCAGTTAGTGAAAAACCTATTTCTTTCCCGAGAGCGTAAATTTAGTCGCAAAATTGCCGAAGCGGTGCTAGCCATCAGAGTTGAGCAAATCTTCGACAAAGACCAAATTTTGGAGATGTACCTCAATCAAATCTATTGGGGTCACAATAACTATGGCATACAAACTGCCTCTGAAAGCTACTTTGCTAAATCTGCTTCCGAGCTTACCTTAGCGGAATCGGCAATGCTAGCAGGATTGATTCAGTCTCCCGAAGAATACAGTCCTTTTGCTAATTACAAAAGGGCAAAAGAGCGGCAATCGATTGCCTTAAAACGGATGCGAGAGCTGGGATGGATTACAGAGCAAGAAGAAGCAGCAGCTCGTAAGCAACCTTTGGGCATAGGTAAAAGTACTTCCTGGCAGGTTAGTGAACTCCCATCAATTACAGAAGCAGTGGTTGCGGAGTTAAATGAGCAATTTGGTAAGGATACTGTCCAGAAAGGAGGGATGCGAGTCCAAACCACAATTGACTACAACTTCCAAAAGAGGTCTGAGGAGTTGATCGCTAGGGCTCATCGTAACTTAGGGATTTACGCCGATCAAGTGGCTCTCGCCGCTGTAGACCCCCGAACCCATTTTGTCAAAACCTTGGTAGGTAGCGTTAACTATGAAAAGAGTCAGTTCAACCGTGCTATTCAATCTCGACGCCAACCGGGCTCTTCTTTCAAGCCATTCGTTTACTACACTGCCTTTGCCACCGGCAAGTATACACCCTACTCTACGGTTATGGATACTCCAGTGAGCTATCGAGATGGTTCTGGTTATTATTCTCCAAAAAACTATGGTGGTGGCTACTCCGGTGCTGTGACGATTCACACTGCCTTAACCCAATCCCTTAATGTTCCGGCAGTGAAGCTGGGCAAAAAAGTAGGGCTTGACAAAGTGATTGAAATATGCCGTACCCTAGGAATTAAGAGTCCCCTCGAACCAGTGACCTCTTTGCCACTAGGGGCGATTGGTCTAACACCATTGGAAATGGCAGGAGCTTTTGCCACCTTTGCCAATAATGGTTGGCATTCTGACCCAACGATCATTGTGCGAGTAACAGATAGTGAGGGGAATATCATACTGGATAATACTCCTAAACCCAAATTGGTTCTTGACCAATGGTCTGTCGCTTCCCTCAACCATAGTCTGGTAGGTGTGATTAACGGTGGTACAGGAAAAAGAGCTTACATTGGACGTCAGGCAGCTGGTAAGACAGGAACAACCTCCTCTGAGCGAGATGTTTGGTTTGTCGGATATGTTCCACAGATGTCAGCAGCGGTTTGGATTGGTAATGATGACTACAGACCCTTAGGGGGAGGAGCAACAGGTGGTGGCTATGCTGCACCAGTCTGGAGGCAGTTTATGTACATGGCTCTAGATGGTACGCAGCAGGAATATTTCCCCTTGCCTTCTAAATATCCCCGTCCTTAAAATTCCGATGGGGAGTGTGGGGAGATGGGGAGATAGGGAAAAAATCTATATCTACTCATCACTCATTACTATCGAGAAAGAAGGCAATAGGCAATAGGCAATAGTGAAGAGAATTGTTTCTTCTATTCAATTGGGGGCGCAGGGCGCTCCTAAGGAGCTCTTGAGAAACACCGAGGTTCGCTCACCCCCTGGAAGATGTAAAATTTAGAATTGGAAATAAAATTACTGGGGATTGGTTACGTTAACCGGGAGGTTACGGCAGGGCGGGTTTTGAGCGGAATATTCGGGTAAAATGGTCTAGATTTTCACGCTTACCCGCCCCTACATACTCTTACTACTACCTACCACCTAAAATGAAAGCACTGGTAACTGGAGCCAACGGATTTACAGGGTCTCACCTGGTAAAAGCTTTAGAAAAGCAAAATTATGAAGTTTGCGGTTTGGTACGCCAATCCAGCGATTTAGAACATCTAGCTGGTTGCCAAATTCAGTTAGTTTATGGGGACATCACAGACCGAGATGCTCTGAAAACAGCGATGGCTGGAGTAGACTGGGTTTTTCACACTGCTGCCTATGTGGAATTAGGACTAGTCAATGAAGCTCGAATGGAGCGAGTGAATGTGGAGGGAACCCGTGCCGTGCTAGAAGTAGCTCAAGCTGCTGGCATCGGGAAAATAGTTTATTGCAGTACCATTGGCATCTTTGGGGATACGAAAAGTCAAGTGGTTGATGAAACCTTCCAACGAACACAAACTGACTTTTCCTCTGCTTACGATCACACCAAATACCAAGCTCAACAAATAGTAGACCAATTTGCGACTCAAGGTCTACCCGTAGTTAGTATCCTACCATCAGGGATTTTTGGTGCTGATGACCCTCATTTTGGTCCAGTAATCCAGCTATTTCGCTCCGGAAAACTTAAGTTTTGGGTAGGAAGCGATCGCATTACTGGTATTGTACATGTAGATGATTTAGTAGCAGCCATGATTTTGGCAGCTATGAAGGGTAAATTGGGAGAAAAGTACATCATTTCTGCGGGGGAACTCACCACCGGCGAAATGTTTCATCAGCTTAGTCAAGCTACTGGTATTCCTGTTCCCCGGGAAGTTCCTCAACCCCTAGTAAGATTTATCGGCAATTTACTTGATCCCATCGGCAGACTACTCCAATGGCAACCACCTTTAAGTAGAGAACGAGTTCATTATATCTATGACCGTTGTGTACGAGTGGATGCAACTAAAGCTCATCAGGAATTAGGTTGGCAGCACCGTTCCTTATCAGAAACTTTGGGAATTGGGAATTGAGAATTGGGAATTGGGAATTGGGAATTGGGAATTGGGAATTGGGAATTGGGAATTGGGAATTGGGAATTGGGAATTGGGAATTGGGAATTGGTATATTTCATGCTTCCTTGTCTTCCTTGTCATTCTTGTCCTCCTTATCTTCTTTGTCCCCCTTGTTCCCCTTGTCCCTCTTATCTCCTCATACCTAAGGAGTATTTCTTGAGAGGGATGTGATTGCAGAATTTTTTAGGTTATCTGTCCGGACTTTTCTAAAAACTCAGGATATATGAAACGAGGGTTAATGACTAGAGAGCCAATCCACTATTCCTAGAGTTAACTCTAGTACTAATAAAAACAAGAAAACTAGATTGTCATCAATGAAGTTCACATCAGTAATCAAGTTTCTAACTGGAGCAACCATTGCTATTGGTGCGACAACCGTAATCAGTGAGCCTAGCCAAGCTTGTCCTACAGAGGAATATCAGCCTTGTGATGTTTCTGTTGAGGTAACTTGCTCTGTCGAACATGTTGCACCTTGTCCTCCAAAAAATAAGCCAGCTTACCAAGCCAATTCCGTTAATTCTCCTGATAAGCGTAACCTGTTTTTCTGTGAGAAAAGCGACGGTGTGCCTACTACTTTTGTCAGGAAATCTACCGGTAAATATCCAATCATTAAGTGGGTTTCCAATGACTTCTCTAGTGCTGGTTATACCCCCGAAGTAAGATGCAAAGATGTCTCCAATAGGTTCCAAACTTTCTATAATAGCGGAGTTTTGAACTACATCACCACCGGAGTTGTCCATCAGCAACCGGTTGTTTGTGTTGCCAATATCTACGGTGGTCCCTGCGAAGGAATACTGTTCACTCTGAAGCCGGATCAAGATGCTAGCCGTGTTATCCAGCATCTATTTGATCTTGGGACTGGCGCTGATGTAGGACCCCTACAGGAAAGTGGCTCACGGGTCTATTTTAATCTGAATCAGTACGTGGAAAGTCTGTAGGAATTCTCTAATTTCCCTGAAGGGGATATGGGGGGAGCAATTAAAAATTAAAAATTAAAAATTAAAAGTTCAAAATTATCAATTGCTCATTTCCCAATTCCCAATTCCCAATTCCCAATTCCCAATTGCCAATTCCCAATTCCCAATTGCCAATTCCCAATTCCCAATTCCCAATTGCCAATTGCCAATTCCCAATTGCCAATTCCCAATTCCCAATTGCCAATTCCCAATTCCCAATTGCCAATTCCCAATTGCCAATTCCCAATTCCAATGCTCTTATCTCGTGGACTAACCGCATCTCTAATAGGTACAGCAATTGTTGTCATGACACCACAACTGGCAACGGCTCTCACTCCTGAGACTATTAATCAGATTGCCCAAGAGGTTACAGTACTCATCGATGGTATCAATCCTGGCTCTGGAGTTCTTATTTCCAGGCAAGGCAACCGTTACTATGTTCTCACAGCTGGGCATGTTGTGGCAACAGAAGATGAGTATACAATTGTTGCCCCTGATGGTCAAAGATACTACCTGGATTATAGCAGGGTGCAGCAACTACCAGGAGTAGACTTAGCTGTACTACAATTCACTAGCGATCGCGATTACCAAGTTGCCACTTTAGCTAACTATAATTACAGTACTAAATTCCGGCATGTTTTTGTCTCTGGTTGGTCTAGGGCCAGGGGTAATCTGACTATGCCTACTAGTCAATTTTCTCCTGGTATCCTGATTAGGAAAAACTTTGCTCTTACCCATGCACAAGACCCAATTGCTCATGGTTATGAGCTATTCTATACCAGTAGAACAGAAATTGGCATGAGTGGTAGTCCAATTTTGGATAGCGATGGCCGAGTAATTGGAATTCATGGACAGGCTGAAGGGGAAGAAATCTACGATGAGCAATCTGGGAAGGTGGTGCGGCTCAAATCAGGCTTTAGTTCCGGTATTCCCGTGGGGACTTTCCTCAGACTGGCGCAACAAGCTGGGTTGCAGTTAGGATTGAGGGTGGAAAATTCTCTCCCAACTCCACTGACACCGGCAGAAATTGCCTCGATTGCCACTACTTTTGATGTTTCTCCAGCTAGGGAAAACTGGAATGCTATTGATTGGGCTAATCGAGGTAATCAATTATATCGCTTAGAAAGATTTCCTGAAGCCTTAACTGCTTTTGAGAGAAGTATTCAAATTAAGCCTGATTTCTATCAAGCCTGGTATGGTCGTGGTCAAGTACTCTATACTTTGGGAGAATATGAGGAAGCTTTAAAATCCTATGATCGCACCTTACAAATTAAACCAGATTTACACCTGGCTTGGCGTGACCAAGGAATTGTCTTGGCTTTGGTAGGAAATCCAACAGAAGCAGTGGCAGCTTTCGACAAAGCAATAACAATTAAGCTGGATGATTATGTTGTTTGGTATCTGCGAGGTAACTTACTCAGAAAGCATTTGCAAGCATATCAAGAAGCACTCAGATCTTATGATCAAGCAATTAAGCTTGCCCCAAATTTTGCTGAAGCCTGGACGGGTAAGGGTAGAGCACTATATGAGGTAGGATATTACCAAGAGGCTCTAGCAGCTTTTAACCAAGCCAATCAACTTAACCCCAACTTAGCTGCTACTTGGCACTGGCGAGGTATACTATTGTGGGATTGGCAACAACCTGATGCAGCAATTTACTCCTTAGACAAAGCCATTCAACTTACTCCTGATAATTACGAATTATGGTTAATTAAAGGTATTGTGCTTGCAGAATTAGGACGTTACCAAGAAGCGAGCGCCTCAGCCCAACAAGCCCTAAAACTCCAACCCCAAGATCCAGAAGTTATCGATTTCCTCAATTCTTTGGCTTATTTTAATTGAAGGGAATTGGGAATTGGGAATTGGGAATTGGGAATTGGGAATTTCGTACATTTGTAGGGGCGGGTTTAGGGTCACAGTTAATGCATGTTTACGATAATTTTGGTACAAAACCCGCCCAATGGTCGCCGTTAACGCAGTTTACCATAATTGTGCTCCTAGTTCTCGACTGGTTGGGTTAGGTTCACCTGGCATGGTAAGTAACCACAAAGACACAAAGGACACAAAGAAAAGAAGACTTGTTCGCTTCTGTTTAATTCTACGGTAGTGTCGGAAGCGATCGCACTTACATTTTGATATCTCTGAGATATTCGATGATTAATAAGCGTAAATAGTTGAGTGTTTCTATATAGTGTTTCATTTGGGGATAATCCAACTCTGATGTAAAATACCAATCTTCAATTTCGGGGATTTCTAATATTTTCAGCCTTTCTAATTCCTCTATAATATTATTCGCCTTTACTGTCCAATTATTAGTAATTACTTGAAAGGCATATCCGCGTAACTCATCAGTTAAAAATTCAATTATCCCTAAAATACTAAACCCTTGATTTGCTTCCCATAAAGCTATTTTTTCTCTTTCCAACTGGGTATTTTGATAATCAAGAAGCAACTGATTTAAGACTTGCTCAATATAGGTTTTGGCTGTTAATATATGAGGAAATTGGTTGGCAGTTTCTAGGTTATACATGGTTGTTTAATTTTCTCCATAAGAAATAATTTTGTTGTCTCTTTCAATAAGAAATTCAGTACCTTTATTCCATCTTAATGTTCCTTTAGGTAGTTTTGTTTTCCTAGCCCCTTTTTTTGGAAAATTAGCTGCTTTCCGGAGATATTTTAAATAATTTCCTTTAAAACCGTGTCTGTTTGCATGATCTACAATACTATTTGCTAGCGTCGGATAGGTAGCTTTATCCCATTTTTGCATCAGGATGTGGATTTCTGCTATCTCTGAATCACTGTATCCTGCAACTAATATCTGCTGATAGGAATCATTGGCATTATTTGGATTCATTTTAAGAGCAATATAACAGCACGAAATCCTTCTTCTGCGGAACGAATCAGGTCGGTAGTACCATACAAGCCAAGGTTAAACCCCTAGACAAAATGGAAAAGCCTAGTCCCAAGGTTTTGGAGAAAAAGGCATTGCGAAACAGTCCAAATACAATAGATGGTACTCATGCTAGCACATCTAAGCTACGACGTACTAAACGTCCGAAAGTACTTTCAATATCGGTATACTCAGCTAGTAAAATGGCAGTACCAACACCAAGGGGAACAGAAACTGCCATACACACCCCTAAAATAAGGATAGTGGAAACGAGAATTGAAAATTGGTAATTGGGAATTTAGTACATTTGTAGGGGCGGGTTTAGGGCCACCGTTAATGCATGTTTACGATAATTTTGGTACAAAACCCGCCCAATGGTCACCGTTAACGCAGTTTACGATAATTGTGCTCCTAGTTCTCGACTGGTTGGGTTAGGTTCACCTGGCATGGTAAGTAACCACTTTCGTCACAAAGGACACAAAGAAAAGAAGACTGGTTCGCTAGCAGCATTACAGGAGCGAGCGATCGCTAAAAAAAATTAGCAGTTATCGTTTGGGCGGGTTTTGATCCCAATATTCGGGTCAAATAGTCTAGATTGTCGCTAAACCCGCCCCTACACCGATGTGCGCCCTCAACTTAAATCCATCATCGACTTATTGAGATTTCCTGGAGGTTTAGTTTTAGATGTTGTTCGGAAGTATTATTTCTGAAGGATGGCTTGATACTTTACCAATTCGCTTTGTCTCCTTTGATGAAGTACAACTACCAATAACTAGCAGTGATCGTGTCGTCTGGCAATTTGCTCAAGAAAATCAAATGATTTTGCTGACAGCTAACCGTAGTATGGTTCCATACCTAACATCAACCAATCCTCCGCTGTAACCAATGCTGAGAAATACCTACTGCCGTACCATTAATCAATAATAACAACACCAACAACACTAAAGCAGAGGCATAAGCATTCGCATTACCCCCCGCCACATTCATCGACAAATCGAAAATATGAATAGAAAGCGATCGCCCAGAGTCTAGCAAAGATTCTGGCATTCGATCCACATAGCCACTAGTAAAGATGAGTGCTGCTGTTTCGGCAATGGCTCGTCCAATGCCTAACACTAATCCCACCACTAATCCTGGTGCTGCTGCTGGCAAGAGTAACTGCCACAGGGTAGTGGTGCGGGAATAACCGAGAGCCGCTGCTCCTAATCTATAATCAGCAGGAACAGCACGAAATCCTTCTTCTGCGGAACGAATCAGGATCGGTAGTACCATACAAGCCAAAGTTAAACCCCCAGACAAAATGGAAAAGCCTAGTCCCAAGGTTTTGGAGAAAAAGGCATTGCCAAACAGTCCAAAGACAATAGATGGCACTCCTGCTAGCACATCTAAGCTACGACGTACTAAACGTCCGAAAGTACTTTCAGTATCGGTATACTCAGCTAGTAAAATGGCAGTACCAACACCAAGGGGAACAGAAACTGCCATACACACCCCTAAAATGAGGATAGTGGAAACGAGAATTGAACCAATACCCCCCTCCCGTCCCGCATTTTGAGGTGTACTGGTGAGAAACTCCCAGTTAATTTGTCCTGCACCGTGCCAGACGATATCGCTTAAAATCCAGAGGAAGATGGCGGTGATGGAAATGGCGATTGTCCAGATGATAATTGTTGTTGGTTGTTTGGGAATTGGGAATTGGGAATTGGGAATTGGGAATTGGGAATTGGGAATTGGGAATTGGGAATTGGGAATTGGGAATTGGGAAT
>JAAHGR010000409.1 GCA_010672425.1 Symploca sp. SIO2E6 | reverse complement strand
AGCCTTCTGCTTGTAGCTTATTCATGATTTGGACTCGCAAGCTAGATTTGCCCATCTGCCGTGCATTCAAGACATAACAAAACTTTCCCAACTTCAATGCTTGGTAAAGATGGCGATCTGCAGACCGAACCACATAAGTAGGAGCATCCATTGGCAAACTACCTCCAACTTGATAGTCATAGGTAGATGCTTCTTGGGTACTCCTGAGTAGAGCATTTTCGAGCATTAGTTCTGCCTGGGTGGCTTGAAGAATTTCCAGGGTTTGTGAGAGTTCCTGAGTACGCTCCTCAACTTTTTGTTCCAGGGTGCGGCTATATTCAGCTAATTGATTTTTTGCTTGTTCTAAAGCTCTATTCTTCAATTCCAGCTCTTGGGTAAACTCGAGCCGCTCTACTTCTGCCTGTTTCCGTTGGGTAATGTCTTGACAAGCTGCTATAGCATAGATAATCTCACCCTTTTCATCAAAAATGGGAGTTGCCCAGATTTCTAGAGGAATAATTTTATCTCCTTGATGGATCTCCAAATCATCAACTGTTACACTTTCACCCTTCAGGGCTCTTAAAATAGGCTGTTTATCAGTAGGGTACAGTTGCTGTGTTCCTGCTAGATAGACTTGATAAATGTCTGGCAATTGTTCAGCAGTGGCTTCTCCCACAAAACCTTTACCTAATAACTTTTGTGCTGTCTGATTGATATAATAAAGTTTGCTCCACTTATCAATTACAAATAGTCCTACTGGTACAGCTTCTAGGAATTGGGCTAGCTTGGCTTCACTTCTGCGCAATATTTCTTCAATTTGCTGACGGTTAGTGACTTCTTGCTGTAGATGGTTCAACAATTCTGTTTGAGCATTATATGCTAGATTTTCCTGTACTAAAGCCGCTTTCATTCGCTGCACATGTTCCAGGGTTTTACTAGTAGTAATTACCAAGTCCTGAAAATTAATTGGCTTAGTCAGGAAGTCAAAAGCACCGCGATTCATGGCTACTCTAATATTTGCCAGATCACCGTAAGCAGAAATAATTACTGTTTCGATGAGGGGGTGTAGCTCCTTGAGCTTAGTTATTAAAGTTAGCCCATCCATTTTAGGCATATAGATATCGGTTAACACAATATCTATATCCGGTTGAGCTTGCAAGACTTCAAGCGCTTCTACTCCATTATGGACAAAAGTAAACTGAAGTTGCTTTTGCCGGATTTGTTGTCTGAATTTCTGACGGATCAGGATTTCCAAATCAGGTTCGTCATCTACAACCAGTATTTTTTCTGGCATTTTTTACCTTATTCCTTATCTCAAACCTAACACCTAACACCATTACCAACTCCGAAAATACTGGACGTACAACTGGCAGCTAGGTCTTGCTTGATTGCCTTGCAGATGTACTAACCCCATACTCTGCAACTTGAAGGCCTGTACTAAGTCTAACTCTACTGGTCTTGATGTAGTTATAATCTTATCAAAAGCTTTTACAAGTTCTGGATACTGTTTGAGGTGCAATGATTGTTGTCGTAGATGTTCGCTGTAAATTGTTTTGGTGGAATCAAAGGGTTTGTGTAGCAGTTGCTCTAAAGTAACTTCCTGACGCCAAATATGATAGAGTGTTACCTGCACTAGGTAGGGATTCCCTCCCACCAGAGCCATCAGTTGCTGTACCTGTTGCTCTGACCAATCTAATCCATGCCGTCTGGCAGACTCCTGCACCTGCTCACTGGTAAATAGCGGCATCTCAATCGGTATCCCTACATTAAACGGCGATTTATTAACACTAAGTGGAATATAAACTTCTGTCGAGTGCACCACTATTAACCGTAGTCTTTTCCAAATATCCCGATTCTTTGCCTCCTCGTGCCAGGTTCGCAACAGTCCAAAAAATTCGTCAGCGAGTTCAGGATATTGAAACAATCGATCCACATCGTCTAAACCCAGCACTAAAGGCTGTTCTGTTTGAGCCAACAAATAGCGCTCAAAATATATCTTGCAGCTAATCTTGCTACCAAACAGATCATCCCAATAGTTCTCTACCCGATTAGGTAGTTGTAACCCCAAACCGACACTAGCACAGAACCACTGTAAGAATCTATCTAAGTCTTGTAAAACAACTCTTTCCGCTAGTTGTAAGCTCAAAGGTACAGTTCGATAATTCAACTCAGCTGCTTGATGGAGAATTCTCACCATCAATGAGGTTTTTCCCATCCGTCTGGGAGCCTTAATCCGAACTAAGGCTCCTGGTTGCACAATTGCCTTATAGCATTCAGATTCAATCACAGGCTGCTCTACATAAAAGATTGAATCCAAAGGCACTTGACCTTCAGGAAATTCCGGCTTTTGGTTTGATGCGGTTTGTGTGGGGTCTGACTCCTCAATGTCCTCAGGATAGTAATAATCACGCTCTTTGAGGACCAGAGCAAAAGTTCGGAAGCAGCAATGAAGGGTTTGTTTATCAACCTTAACTTTCGAGTGAAATACCTTCATTAGAGTATCTATGGCTAAGCCAGTGCGATGGCTGAGGTCTTCAAGGGTATAGCGGTTACCAGAGTTTTCCGCAAATTCAGCATTGGATTTTGCCTCTTGGAATTTAGCTAATCCTTCAGATGTCAAGACGACGCCTCGCTTACGTCTATTTTTTGGTCGATTCATCACTTACTAGAGATTTTTCCTAAGTTAAGCAAGTTTTCCTAAGTTAAGCAAGTGTATTTCCTAAGTTAAACAAGTGAGTTTCAGATGTAATTGATATTTTAATAATAACTAAAATCAAGACCCGAAAGGGATTTGGTAGATATGAGATCAAAATCCTTAACTTAGGATCTTAAGTTCCCAAACTTAGGTTGTGCAAATTAGTACTTAGGGTCAAAATTGAGTTAGTTGTTCAGCTTGAACTTTATGGGCAAGGGGGGAAGGGTAATATTCCAAACCTTTCGCCGCTTCCCTTTGCCCTTTTCCAGTCCCCTCAGGTAAATGGGGTTGAGAATTAAACACAGCTAGGGGGACAAGGAGAGTAATCAACAACAGATGAATGCATATCTAGTTTTAGACAAAAAATTAACCAGACAAGATATCCAGCTCAAAAAATTGAGTCAGTATCTACATCAACATCCCCAGTGGTGTCAGAAACGTTTAGAGCTAGCACAACTATTATACAGTAGAGGTCGGTGGCTGCAAGCGATTGATGAATACCGCCGAGTGCTAGAGTTGCAACCCCAATTGCTAGAAGCGCGGCTGCAATTAGCGAACATCTTGCACCAGCTAGGTAGGGAGTCTGAAGCAATAGAAATTTATCTGGGTACTCTACCCTTATCGCCCAATATTGCCACTCTGCGCCAGGTAACTGGCTGGATAGAAGCTTGTCGCCGTCGTCCTCAAATAGCACTCAAAAAGTTTGAGTCAGCGGCATCCCTCGAACCAGACAAAGCAACTCACTGGCACGCCTTAGGACAAGTGTATCTGGAGAAAGAGTCTCCTCTTGAAGCTCTGCAAGCTTTTGATACACTCTTGGCAATGAACCCAAATGATATTGTTGCCCTACGTAACAGTTATGCTCCTCTCCTGACAGTGGGGAACTTTCGGGAAGGGTTGCGGCGTTTGAGACAAGCACTAAGGCTAGCTCCCAATGATTTCTTAAGTCTCCAACGGATGATAGATCATCGCTGTCAGCAGAGGTTAGTTGACGGTAAACAGGGTCACCACACGAAAAAGCTAATTCAAACCGTCCTGCAACTAGCTCCAGACAATGCTGATGCCTATCACAGCCTAGCTTTATACCACCTAGTTCGAGGGGAGTGGTCAAGAGGTGTAGCTGTGATTGAGCAGTTTGTACGATTGCACCCCGAAAACTTCAGAAGTTGGTATCATTATGCTCAATGCCTCTACCAAACTGGTAATGCCAAGGCGGCAGCAGAGGCAATCCTCCAGGCTTATACAAGTTACCACAACCATCCTGATATCTATCTAGCATTGTGCGAGATTTTCCCCGATGCTGGGAGACTAAATCATTTAGAACCTTTAGTTGAGGAAATGCTACTGCGCTTTCCAGAATGCTGGAATGTTTGGGTTAGTGCAGGGCAACTGCTGGTGGAAAGCTTCCAGGATCCCGAGCGTGGGTGTAGTGTCTCTGCCAAAGGACCACAACTTCAGCCTCAATTAGCTGATGCTTGGTTCCGCCATGGGAGGGTACTGGCTTTAGCCGGGAGACACAAGGAGGCACTAATAGCTTTAGAGCAAGGATGGCAAAGATTACCATCCCAAGGTGGTTACCTCTCATCGGTGCCTGCGGCTATCTGGCTGGGGGAGAGTTATCAAGCCCTTGAAGATTATAGTAGTAGTCAGCACTGGTGGACACAAGCAGCTCAACGAGCACCAAAACTCAGGCAATTTAATCCAGCTATTGCTGATTACTGGCAAGGGAAAGCCTTGGAAGCTTTGGGAGATGTGACTGGTGCTCAACAGGCTTACCAAAGTGCGATTAATCAGCAGTTGCTTCATCCTATTAATGGTAAGGTTAAGTTAGCCTTAGTTAGGGTAAGTAATAGGCGCCTAACGGCGTAGGGAACTAGGGGAGCTGGGGGAGCAGAGGAAATAGTCTGTATTCTCTCTCAAATTCCCACCAATTTTCATCATTTCAAAATGGGCGAACGGTGAGTTAATAGGTGAAGAAAAACCACAAAGGCACAAAGAGCACAAAGGGAATAAGGGGACTTATAATCACCAACATCTACTTCATCGAAAGGGAGTAAGCACGGAAAAAGTTCCTAACTGACCACAGTAGATGGGATTGGCTTGTAACAAAGGTTGGCGATCGCATATAGTATCTGACTATACCCTACAGGTGTACACCCACTCCATTATATTTATAATACCACAAACAACGATAATTTAACCAAACCCGTCCCGGCTGATGATACACGTTACGTCCCACCGGGGCGGGTTTACGTAATTGGCTTGTCGATACCGAAAGATGGTTGGTGAACCCGCCCCTACAGTATGTTATAATGAGTTCACTATTCTTCATTCCCAATTCCCAATTCCCAATTCCCAATTCTAAATTCCCAATTCTAAATTCCCAATTCTAAATTCTCTAGTTATCTCCGAATTGAACAATCCTATTTACCAAAGCTTCGATCGCTTCTAGTAACTCAACTGAGTTCCAACCTTGAGATAATGAAGCTGCGATCGCACATCCTCCAGCAGCTACTCCTTCTTTAACATATCCCTGTTCATAGGCTTGCAGCTGAGGGTAACGAGATGGGGCAAAACTCAATAATGTCCCTATCAGAGACACATTGCCAATTTCTTGTGCTAATCCCACTGTATCACCAGTAGGATCTTCTGCTACCCAACGGGTCGTTCCCACTACCACTTGTGCTGCTTGCCAGTTGAACCCAAATTTTTGAGCAATGCCACAGTTAGTTAGAGCCTCTGCCAAAGCATAAACAGCTAGCATTTGTGTACCACCAGCCAGCAAAACACCACAGCTGCCACTAGCAGCAATTGCCATACCAGCTGCCACAATTTGCATCGGATCTCCTACCGCCGCCACCAATTGCAACGGATCATCTCCCCATCCCCGCGTCCCCGCGTCCCCGCGTCCCCGCGTCCTCCCATCCCCCCATCCCCTCATCCCTCCAGCCTGTCGCAACCCTGCTTGCACAATTTCCCACTTTTGACTATGGTTACAATTAGGATGGCTGCTATTAACTTTGCCAGCAGCTGCAATGCCTAAACCAGTAAGAACACTCAGAGCTGTGGTAGTTCCACCGACAACACATTCCCCAATAATCAGATAGCCTTCACCGACAACTTGGGCTAACTTTTGTCCCCACTTCAAGCCTTGCTCAAACAGTTGTTGCACCATCTCCCAAGGTAGAGCATGGCCAGTTGTAAGGCAGCAGGCAGGGATACCAGCCAAATCGATTGCTGGTACAGCTGGTGGTTGAGGTAAACCAGCGTTGAAGAGGTAGACCCTGAGGTTGAATGCTTCAACTACGGCACGGGAAATCAATACAGGTGATACTCCAACAGACAGTGGTGGCAGGGGATATTGAGGTTGTGGAGTAACTCCGTTAACTAAAAATTCTGCATCTGCGATCGCGGTATACTTACGATCCTCAGGTGTTGCTCCCGCAGCAGAAATACCTGGAATCAAGCCGGTGGCAGTAAATCCTAAAATACAAGCTAGTACAGGTGTACGCCCTTGATACTGTTGCAACCACCTATGTCCCTGGGTTGGCTGGGTGTAAACTTTGATCATTTGGGAATGGGGAATTGGGAATTGGGAATTGGGAATTGGGAATTGGGAATTAGAAATTGGAAATTGGAAATGAAGAATAATGAACTCTTCACTTATTACTTATTACTTATTACTTATTACTTATTACTTATTACTCATAATCCAGCAAAATCTGCACCCATGTTGGTGGTCTGGGAATTGGGTTGCCTAACCTGTCAAGCATGAATAAGGCTACAATATGTACCACGAAAGTGTAAACTATATTGTTGATCACAATCATTACTAGTGCGATCGCTTGAATCATCGTTAGACTTGGCTCAATGAGTAACCCTAATTTGATAAACCCCCACTCTGCTAATTCTGTAACCTGACTCATCGCATAAAACCAGATATCTTCTCCTAAGAGAATCGAGAATAGCCAAAGTTTAAAGAAGACTCCAAAGCTGCCAATTACTGTACCAATAGTAATTGATAAGAGCCAACTGGCTTGATTTTTCCATAATGCTCCCAGTTGTACCCCCATTAGACCAAAAGGGATGAAAAAGATAATACTACGGGTTGGTCCCATGAGTACCGACAACAACAATCCTGAAACCAGCGCCGCCATCCAAGAGGATCGGTTGCCCCACCGCATATAGACTAAGGCAATGGGTACTGGAAAAAAAATTCTCAGCAACGGTCCTAGGGGAAAGTAATAATTAATTAGCCAGATTAAACTGGCGGTACTAGCAAGAAAAGCTGTTTCCACCATTGCCAAGGGTGCTTCAGGGTTGGATGGCAAATCTTGTGGTTTGGCGTACTCTTTTAAGGACTCCTCCTCTGATGTTACAGACTTTGGTTTAGTGTCCCTGGAAGGAACAGGGGGAGAAGCTTGGGAATCATCAAAAGAATCGCTCATGCAGGTTTAGCTGGAGGGACAGGGGGGATGGGGGATAGGGAGGATGGGGGAGATGA
>JAAHGR010000408.1 GCA_010672425.1 Symploca sp. SIO2E6 | reverse complement strand
CTGACTCAACAACAGTTACTAGATGCGATCGCTATTGGTCTATTTACTCCTGGTCCTGTAATGATCGTCTCTCACCGTCTGTAACGCAGTATACTTGACCACCCTGACCATTAAGACAAATTTTTTCTAATCATCTTACAAAATTGTATAAAGCCTTGAAAAGTTTTTAGGTGTATTGAACTTTTTTTAACTCAGGGATAAGATATTCCAGCCACTTGGGATAAATTTTCTTCTCAGTGCTTCTGCCTTCTACAAGAAAATAGATGTTCATTAATCCTCTATATTTTCATAATAATCTTCAAGAACATTAATCAAGTCAATAAAAGCTTTTTGTCGTGATTTAGAGATATGAAAGTCTTGCGCATTTTTGGCAGTGATTAAACCTCCTCTACGAATAATTATCTTCCAAAATTCTGGACTCAGATTATTGATAATATATGGATGATGGCTAGTAATAATGAATTGTGAATTTCTATTTTCTACAATTAGATCAGTTACACTGTCAATACAATTAATTCCTAGGCTATTTTCAAATTCGTCTATTAAAATAATACTACCTTCTGGAACTAAAAAAAGTTCACTTAGATACATTAATGTTTTGTACATCCCTGAAGAAATGTTGGCTTGAATAATCCAACTATCAACTCCCTTCTCTTTAAGACTCACAGAAGTAGATTCACTTAAAAATTCAGTCAAAGCAATAGGTATTTTATTTCTAGTTAAAGGGGCTATTTTAATATCTTCAACTTGAGGGAATATCTCGATAAACTTATTTTTTATTTTTTGGAATACTTCAGGTAAATAGCGATATATCAATGAAAGTTTTATAGGTAAAGGAAGATCGCTATTTTGAATAGAACTTAAAGAAGAATTTTCATATTTTTGAAATATTGCAGTAGGAATTCCATAAACTCCCATAGTTGTTCTATCCGGATCACTAAAAATAATTTTATCTAGATCTTTTTTTGCTGGAGCAATATCTTCTTCTTGTTGAAATAATTCAATAGTGCTTTGTGAAGGAGATAATTTGGGAGTTTGGATACCCTTGAAAAATATTCCTTGTGAGTTTCTTTTAATAATTTCTTGATCGTCTTTATAGAGGAATTCTTCTAATACATTAAATTCATTTTCTTCTATATTAAACTCACCTTTTTCATTACCACTTTGATCAATAAATAAATCTTTTTGAGTCTCAAACTCACCTTTCCATCGATAATTTGCACCATTTTTTGCTGAAAAACAAACATCCCATTTGATTCCATTCAAAGATGCACCATTTGCTATTTTTTTTAAATTAAGTATGGATTTAATAATTAGAGTTTTTCCTGCTCCTGATCCGCCAACCAATAAAGTTAAATTTGGTAGAAGCTCTAAGGTTTCAATTTTCCACTCATACTCTTGATCTTGATACTCAATTTTTTGAATTTTCATGGTCTGTACTCACAAAGTTTTCTGAGATTTTAAAAACAGCTCCAGATTAAGCGATCGCTTAACATAGCACATACACATTTTGGTTTGGAAATTCCCTAACACCTAACACCTATCTCAACCGAGAATTACGACTTATTCTCCCAAACCTTAATTATGCTTCATCCGAAAATTCAACATCAATAATTGGTTGAGCTTCAGTATCGCTGCTCGATGGGGATTCAACTTCTTCTGTTACCAGCTGCGGTTCAGGAGTTTGAGCTTGTGGGTTGCGCTCTCTCCAAAAGGCTAGTAAGGTACTGGCAATAAAAATACTTGAATAAGCACCAGAGATAAAGCCAATGATCAACGTGAGAGCAAAATACTTCAGGGTCTCTCCCCCAAACAGAAAGATTGCCAACAAGGGCAGTATAGTGGTTAAGGTAGTGTTGATTGACCTTGTCAGAGTTTGATTGACTGCACCCTCTACTACTTGGTTAATTGGCTGCTTGGGATTGAGTTGGATGACCTCCCGCACTCGGTCATAAATTACCACTGTATCGTTAACAGAAAAACCAATAATTGTCAAAAGGGCAACAATAAATAGGGTATTAACTTCCAAACCCACTACCAAACCCAAGATAGAGAAAATCCCTACCGTAATCAAGACATCATGGAATAGAGCAATAAAAGCGAAGAAGCCATAGTCAAACTGGAAGCGGAAGGTGAGATAGATGAGGATACCGACAAAGGCGAGGAGTAGGGCTAGTAAACCAGAAGCAAGAATTTCTCTGCCTAGGGTTGGACCAACGGTATCAATCTGGGTGGATTTGGCATCGAAAGCACCAATTGTCTCTTCGAGAGCAGTTTCCAGTTGAGTGCGCTCTTCCACATCTAAGGTTTTGGAGCGAATGCTCAAGACCGGTTGCTCTCCTCCTCCTCGGATAACTTGGATGCTGCTATCCCCCAAACCCTGTGCGGCCATTACTTCCCGAACCACTGCTGGCTCGATTGGTTCATCACAGTTTCCTGGTTGAGTACAATCCCGTTGTAATTGCAGCCTGGTACCACCAACAAAATCTAGACCGAGACGTAATGGGGCTCCTAGCTGTACTGTAGAAATTACCATCGCGATTATACCAGCCAGGATGAAGGTGGCAGAAATACCCCACCAAAGCGATCGCTGTTTGATTAGATTGAGTTTCATTTTGATTTTGGGAATTGGGAATTGGGAATTGGGAATTGGGAATTGAGAATTGAGAATTGGGAATTGGGAATTGGGAATTGGGAATTGGGAATTGGGAATTGCAATTTAACAATTTAACAATTTAACAATTTAACAATTCAACAATTTAACAATTCAACAATTTAACAATTCAACAATTCAACAATTTAACAATTCAACAATTCTTATTTAGCTGGTAAATTAGGACAAAAGAGTTCTGGTTTCTGGCGAATTCCCGGAAATCCTAATACTGTCACTAGGGTGAAAGTACGACTACAGGTAAGGGCAGTAAACATACTCACCACTACCCCAATTCCTAAGGTTACGGCAAAACCCCTCACTAAACCTGAGCCTTGCCAACCTAGTACCGCACAAGCAATCAAGGTTGTGACATTGGCGTCCAAAATACTGGAAAATGCTCGGTAAAAACCTGACTCAACGGAACGATACAATGATTTCCCGGCTCGTAATTCTTCTCGTGTCCGCTCAAAAATGAGCACATTGGCATCAACTGCCATACCAATACTGAGGATAAAACCAGCAATGCCCGGTAGAGTTAGAGTAACACTGACTAGAGCAAAAACAGCAATAGTCAGCAGGGCGTAGATAATTAGGGAAAGATCTGCAATTAATCCCGGAAGCCGATAGTAAACCACCATGAACACCAAGACTAAAATCAGACCCCCAATGGCGGCATAAACACTGCGTTGGATACTATCTTTACCGAGAGTAGCACCCACTGTGCGATTTTCCACAATTTCTACTGGCACTGGCAAAGCACCACCTCGCAGTTGTACGGCAAATTCGTTGGCAGATTGGGCTGTATAGTTACCTGTAATGACAGCAGAACCTCCGGTAATACCAGTTTGAGCAAATTCCGGTCCGACTACAGGTGCGCTAATTAAAGCATCATCTAGGAAAATACCAATACTGCGTCCTGTGCCTGCCAAGTTTTTCGTCAACTCGGCAAACTCTTCTCCTCCCTTGGCATCAAAGCGGATGGCAACTTCCCAGTTATTCCCATTCGGCAGGGGTTGGGGACGAGCATCTTGGAGGTTTTTACCGGTAAGTTTAGCGGGTGCAAATAAGTCGGAGATTGCTTCCTTACTAGTTTGGATATCTTCTTGATTGTTAGCGATAGCTTCTTCGTCACCACTGACTATAAGTTCTTCCTGCTGTTGCCGTTTTATCTGTAGCAACTCTTGTTCAATCCTTAGCTGTGATTCTGTACCAGGTTTTTGTTCCCGAAAATCTAGTTCAGCTGTACCACCAAGCACCCTTTCTGCCTGTTTGGGATCATTGACGCCGGGTAACTGCACCAATATTTGCTCAGAGCCAACGGTTTGCACCACCGCTTCTGAAACCCCAAGTCCATTAACCCGACGTTCTACTACTACCTTAAGGTCTCCTAGTTGTTCTAAGCTAATTTTGGGAATTTCTTCTGTAGTCTTGGCTTGAATAGTTAGTTGTGCCCCTCCCTGTAAATCCAATCCCAAACGGAGGGGAAATTTCATCAGTACCCCGATTGCTGCTACCACGAGGACTGTAATTAAGGCTAATACCAAACGCTGTCTTTGCATAAAGTGTTATTGGTTATTGGTTATTGGTTATTGGTTATTGGTTATTGGTCATGGGTCATGAGTCATGAGTCATTGAGCATTGAGCATTGGTCATTGAGCATTGGTCATTGAGCATTGGTTATCTAACAAACAACAAACAACCAACAACAAACGACAAACAACAAACAACAAGCAACCAACAACAAACAACCAACAACCAACAACAAACTTAAATCTGAAGTGCCACCATTTTTTTGACCCCCTCAACAATCTGTTGCGGTTGCACAATTGTCAGGTTCTCTAAAGTACCGTTGTAAGGGGTAGGAATATCTTGAGAAGCAAGGCGCAGTACCGGTGCATCCAGCTCATCAAACAATTGATCATTGATCGATGCCGTTAATTCTGCGCCAATACCACCAGTCTTCATACACTCTTCAACGATAATGACCCGGTGAGTTTTGCGTATAGAAGTACCAATAGTTTCTAAATCTAGAGGCTTGAGGGAAATCAAGTCAATGATCTCTGGATCAAATCCCTCTTGTTCTAACTGCTTCGCTGCTTGCAAGGCATGGTGACGCATCCGAGAGTAGGTAAGGATAGTTACATCTTTGCCAGTTCTTACTACTTCCGCTTTGTCGAGGGGTACTAAGTATTCTTCCTCAGGCAGGTTTTCTTTTAAGTTGTAGAGCAGGACATGTTCAAAAAACAGCACCGGATTATCGTCACGGATAGCAGACTTGAGCAGTCCCTTAGCATTGTAGGGGGTTGAGCAGGCAACTATTTTTAAACCAGGAACCGCCTGAAAGTAGGCTTCCAGTCGCTGGGAATGTTCTGCACCCAACTGACGTCCTACACCACCAGGACCCCTAATCACCAGAGGAATTTTGAAGTTACCACCAGAAGTATAACGCAGCATCCCAGCATTGTTAGCAATTTGGTTGAAGGCTAGGAGTAAAAAACCCATATTCATGCCTTCGATAATGGGACGTAAACCAGTAATTGCTGCACCAACGGCCATCCCCGTGAAGCTATTTTCCGCGATTGGGGTATCCAGAACCCGCAGGTCACCGTATTTTTTGTATAAATCTTTGGTAACTTTGTAGGAACCACCATAGTGTCCCACATCTTCACCAATCACCAATACCGTCTCATCCCGTGCCATTTCTTCATCAGTGGCGGCGCGTAGAGCATTGAATAAAAGTGTTTCTGCCATTAATACTTCACCAGATGGGGCAAGTGTCATCGTAGCATTGCCTGAAGAGTGTGGGAAGTGTGGGGGGTGTGGCTCACAATAATAGGTTTTTTACAATCAGATGCTAGGGTCGGTCAGACAAGGAGGACAAAGAAGGAAAGTAGACAAGGAAGGAAGAACATGAATGTATATAGGAGAAGAGGAGTGTAAGAAAATTAAAAGGAGAGCGATCACAATACATAATTATGTTCGGTTGTCAAAAATCCAGAAAGGATAAATTCATGAATATTCAGCTTGTTGAATCTTTGGCTAATGTCATCCAAGCTCTTTCTTCAGAAGAAAGAGAGTTATTAAACGAAAAATTAGCAGAAAAATCTAGTTGGCAAAGCTTGCGAGCTAAAATTGAGGCTAATGCACAAGCAATTCAACAACGACGTGGTAATCAGTTCCTGGAAACAGATGTTGACGAAATTATTCATCAAATGCGAGAAGAACGGGATGAGCAATTAATGGCAGGTTTGTTTCTTTTGGCGTGACACAGCTAAAATGATGGAATAAGTAGGTTGGGTGTAGCTTTCTTCGTAACCCAACATCGGAGCAGGTTTCGTTGGGTTTCACTTCGTTACACCCAACCTACTGCCGTGACCCAGCCTATTATAGTGCATTAGAATCTAGGGCTATCAGGACAATAGCATGGTTCGAGGAAAACGAGACAAAATCTTTCTTAGCACCGAGGAAAGAAAAAGGCTAGAATCGATAAGCAGTAATGGTTATGCACCAACAAAGAAGATACTTCATGCTCAAATCTTGCTCCTGTCTGATGAAGGAAAAGGAGCATTGAATAAACGGACAGATGAAGAAATCGCGACTACGCTTAATCTTCATCGCAACACTGTTAGCCGAGTCCGAAAAAAGTTTTTGCTCGAAGGGGAGGTTCCAGCACTCTTGGCGTAAACTCATTATGTTGCCCCCAGTAGCAGCGAAAGTTGATGGAGAAACTGAAGCTCACATCGTTGCCTTATGCTGCTGACTAGCCTCCAGATGGGCGAGGGAATTGGAGTATTAGGCTCTTAACATCATATATTCAAAAACGTCAGATAGTTATTGAAATTGGTCGAGAAACAGTGCGACGCACACTGAAAAAAAATCAGTTACGTCCCTGGAAAACACAAAGATTCTGCATTCGGTGAGCGAGACAAACCCAAGATTTGTAGCTCAGATGGAAGTGGTTTTAGACCATTACACTAGTCCCGCTCATCCAGAAGTTCCCTTGATTTGTATGGATGAAGCAAGTATTGAATTACATGGACATTTGTATGAACCAGTCCCCATGAAACCTGGACAAGATGCCAAATAGGATTATCACTACACCCGCAAGGCGAGTCCAAGCCCTATTCATGTTCTTCGACCCTAATCGAGGCTGGCGACGAGTTAGTTGTCGGGATAGTCGCAAAGCGTGAAGACTGGGCAGAGGAGGTAAAACATCTGTTGGATATTGACTATCCCCATACTCCTCAAATCAGACTATTGTGTGACAACCTTAATACCCATAAAATCACTTCTCTCTACAAAACTTTTCCCGCTCAAAGGAGCACACCGTTTAGCACGACGGCTGGAAATAATTCACACCCCACGTAATGGTAGTTGGTTGAATGTGGCAACAAACCGAGTTGTCTGTGCTTTCCCAGCAATGTCTCAACCGTCGGATTGCGAAGATAGAACAACTTACTCAAGAAGTTGATGCTTGGCAACAGGAACGTAACCAAAGTAGTGCCAAAGTAATTTGGCGATTTTCTACCGAAG
>JAAHGR010000407.1 GCA_010672425.1 Symploca sp. SIO2E6 | reverse complement strand
AGCTTCAGTTGAAAATGTCTGAGATTCCTGTAGTGAGGTAATGTGTTGGAAAGGTTGTCATTTGTCCTTTGTTATTTGTCATTTGTCATTTGTCCTTTGTCAGGGTTTTAACCGTACAACGAAGGATGAAAATTTCTGGTGTCTCCTTGTCTCCCTTGTCTCCTTGTTTCCGCATCCCCTGTCTCCCTTGTCCCCGTGTCCCCTGTCCCCGCGTCCCACTGTCTCCACATCCGGTGCGTCTATTTTCAGATTAGAAGGCAGCACAGTCGAATCCTGAACATGCTATTTTTACTCAATAGCCTTTTTCCTTTTTTATGGCTGCTGACCTAATAGTTCTCCTAAGGGTGAGTGCTGATACTACTGTTGTTGTTAACGCTGTGCTACCGGTAACATTCACTAGTCAGGACATTCTACTACGATTATTCTTGGTGTTTCTACTGATTGCGCTCAACGCTTTTTTTGTCACTGCTGAATTCTCTATGGTTTCAGTGCGACGATCGCGTATTAATCAATTGGTTGATGCTGGTGATATTCAAGCGAAAACTGTCCAATCACTCCAAAGAAGCATTGAGCGCCTACTATCTACAACTCAGTTGGGAATTACCCTCTCTAGTTTAGCTCTTGGCTGGATTGGTGAAAATACTGTGGCTATCCTCGTGGCTCCTGTGATAGCACAACTACCTATTCCCCGGGGTTCGAGCCAAATCATTATCCATTCCCTGGCTATTTCTGTTGCCTTTTTCCTAATTGCTTACCTGCAAATCGTTTTGGGAGAACTCTGCCCCAAATCCGTTGCCTTGCTGTACTCAGAGCAATTAGCGCGGTTTCTGGGACCCCCCAGTCTAGCGATCGCTCGTTGTTTCAATCCTTTTATCTGGATTTTGAACCAATCGACTCGTTGGTTATTACAGCTAGTGGGGATTCCCTATATTGGTCAAGGCTGGTACAATCATAGTCGGGTAACCCCAGAAGAGTTACAACTAATTATTACTACCGAACGGGAGTCTACTGGACTAGAAGCCCAAGAAAGGGAACTACTCAAAAAAGTCTTTGAGTTTCGTGATGTTTTGGCCGTAGAGGTCATGATCCCCCGTACCAGTATTAACGCCATTCCGATTACTGCCACTTTCCATACTTTACTCGAAGAAATTGCCAAAACCGGTCACTCTCATTATCCCATCACTGGTGAATCCCTTGATGATATTCGCGGCATTATCTATTTTAAAGAATTGGCTGAACCTTTATATCAAGGACAGCTAACCCTAGATACGCCAATTGAACCGTGGATTCGCCCAGCCAGATTTATACAGGAAGTTAAACCCCTGAGCGAACTGTTGCGCTTAATGCAGCGATCGCACCTAGCCATGGTTATCGTTGTCGATGAGTTTGGTGGTACAGCAGGCTTAGTTACTCTTAAAGATTTAATTGCCGAAATTATTGGTGAAGAGCCTGAACCAGATAGTCTAGAGGAGTTAACGGTAGAAAATCTTGACCAACAGACCTTTGTGGTACAAGCCCAAATGGACTTGGCAGAAGTGAACGAATTGTTAGATTTGGACTTACCTCTGACTGACGAATATCAGACTTTGGGAGGATTTTTACTCTACCAGTTTCAGAAAATTCCTGTACAGGGGGAAGCCCTGCATTATCATAACCTTGATTTTACCGTTGTCTCCGCTGAAGGACCACGCCTGAATCAAATTCGTATTGAGCGACAGGAGCCGACGGTTTTGGAACCGTAGAATTGAAAGTTCAAAGTTCCCAATTCCCAATTCCCAATTCCCAATTCCCAATTCTCCATTCTCCATTCCCCATGTCAAAACTTCCCCGCCAATCCTCGGAAAACCAAAAGTCTACCCTAAGACATTTGCGTCAATTGAGTCATCTACTTGATAATGCCATTCCCATTCCCGGCACTCCTTATCGTTTTGGTCTTGATCCGATACTAGGTCTCTTGCCGGGAGGTGGTGATTTTTTGAGTACTATATTCTCTGCCTATATTGTTTTCAAAGCTGCCCAAATTGGTATTTCACGATCTCTTCTGCAGCAAATGGTACTGAATATTCTTGTAGATACGTTGAGCGGTACTGTGCCCTTTTTAGGGGATTTGGTTGATGTTGCTTGGAAAGCTAATGTCAAAAATATCAAGTTGTTGGAGGAACATTGGGATGTTCCTCAGGCACCACAAAAAACAGATTGGTGGTTTCTGGTACTGTTGTTGGGAGGGTTATTCTTGATCATGATGGTGGTGGTTGCTATCAGTGTCACTATCTTGGGATGGCTAGTGGGAATCATTAGCAGGTTATTTTGATTGTTTTGGTTATTGAGACGCGAGCAAGATGTTTGCGCTACATCTATTTATTTCTCTTACCTATTGCTACTTTTAATAGCAATAAGTAGCAATAAGTAGGTTGGGTGTAGCGGTAGCGAAACCCAACACCGGAATTCGCTGCTGAGCAATATTGAAATATTGAGATGTGAGTTTGAGGGCGCACGCAGTTTGAGGGCGCACGCAGTTTGAGGGCGCACGCAGTTTGAGGGCGCACGCAGTTTGAGGGCGCACGCAGTTTGAGGGCGCACGCAGTGCGCCCCTACTGCTTTGTTTCCGATGGGCTGCACAGAATTATTATTGTCTGTAGTGGGAGCATCTTGCTCCCTAGAACTTGCTCCCTTGACTGCTGTAGTGGCGTGACACACTTAAAATGAGGGAATAGATTTTGGCTCAAACCCTTATTTGACAAGGAAGCCGTCGATTTCCTATTACACTATTTTAGGTGTGTCACGCCAGTAGTGGCGCGACACAGCTAAAATGATGTAATAAATGTAGGTTGGGTCTCGTTGCCTCGACCCAACGCTGGAGCCGGTTCTGTTGGGTCACGAAGAAAGCTCTACCCAACCTACATTTTTAGCTGTGTCGCGCCTGTAGGCGATCGCTTGCTGATAAGGAAGGGGATAAGTTGGGTTAACCGGGAGGTTATGGCAGGGCGGGTATGAAAAGCAAGATTTGGGTGAAATAGGCTAGATTGTCCCTAAACCCGCCCCTACGATGGTTACAATTGATTGATTGGGAAATGGGAGGCGATCAGCTTTGCTGGTGCTGTAGGCGATCGCTTGCTGATAAGGAAGGGGATGGGTTGGATTAACCGGGAGGTTGTGGCAGGGCGGGTTTTGAGGGAAATATTTGGGTAAAATAGGCTAGATTGTCCCTAAACCCGCCCCTACGATGACTACAAATGATTGATTGGGAAATGGGAAGCGATTGCTTGCGGTGGTAACACCAGCCCAAATTGCCCAAAATCCATATGCAGCAAGTGATAAGAAACTCTGAACTTATTACTTATTACTTATTACTTATTACTTCAAAACCAAAGTCAATCGACTCGATGAGGCAAGCCCTATCTATAAATAGTGCAAGATCCGGGTAGCTTAAAGCTATCATGCTATAATAGGTAGCCAGAAATTTTTTTTGCTCTGATGAAAACGGCGACGCGCCCAGACAATCTAGAAATTTTGGGACATCTTTTACAGGAGGACTTGCAGGCCAAACTGTCCGAGTCTATTCCTGTTCGAGTTAGGTGTCTGCTGAAGGAAGACACCTTGGCGGTTTTGGTGCAACATCGAGGTGAGGAACTGCCCAATTCTCAAGAAATTTTTGACTTTTTAGAGCAAACTATGCTCACTGAGCAGACACTCCTGAAGCTGCTCTTGCCTGATGAGCCGTCGATTAGCCGCCCGGTAAAAATGTATGTGAGGGTAGCAGGACAAAAGCAGGCTTATGGTTCCTACTCTTTTACCGTAACACCCCCCGCCCCAACTAAGATAGCTGTTACAACTTCGGAGGATATACCAGAAGTGGAACGGCTTCCTGACACTATCGAGCAACCAGGGAGCAGGGAACAGGAAGATCTTAACAGGGAAGAAGAGAGCGATGAGGTAGAGTGGGAATCTACCCCAAGTACCAATGTACCAGAACAATTTGCAGAAGCACCTGATTTCCAAGAGGAGCCCAGAGGTGAGTCGGATGAGGAAGCTGAGGAAATACCAGCATCAGTGCCAGCTGCATCAAAAAAGGCTCTGATTCCTTTGGTAGTATCAGGTGTAGGTTTGAGTTTGGCAGTGTTCTTTGGTTGCCTTTATGTTCTGACTCGTCCCTGTGTCATAGGGAAATGTACAGCAATTGTGGAAGCGCAGAACTTGCGGGACCAATCAACGAAAACTCTACAAAATCCTAAATCTGGCCAGGAAGTTCTAGCAGCACAGGAGCAGTTAGTAGATGCGATTAACTTGCTAGAAGCGATTCCCCCTTGGTCAAAAGAACATGCTACAGCCGAAAAACTTCTCAAAACTTATCGCCAGCAAAATCAAGACCTTGATCAAATGGTAACGGCTTTGAAAATGGCAGCTAGAGCCTCTTATAAAAGCCAAAATCCCCCCCATCCGGCATCAAAGTGGATAGAAATTCAAAATCTGTGGCGAGAAGCGATCGCACAATTAGAACAGCTTCCTAAAACTAGCAAATTCCAGCCTTTAGCTCAAGCCAAAATTAAAAGCTATAAGCTCAGTTTAGAACAAATTAAGCAGCGATTGGTCCAAGAACGCCAATCTCTCCAGACACTAAAAGCATCAAAGGATGCGGCACTTATTGCCCAAGCGCGTCAAGGGGTAGCCCAAAATGTAGCTCACTGGCAACTAGTGTATGCGACCTGGCAAACGGCATTGAACAGCCTGCAGAAAATTCCTCAAGGAACTACAGTATATCAAGATGCCCAGAAGTTATTAGAGTCCTATCGACCGCAAATGACTGCGGCTCGCGATCGCAAAACTCAGGAGCAAATTGCTGCCAACACCTATAACCGGGGAATTCATTTAGCTCAACTAGCCAAGAATTATCAGGCAGATAATCAATGGTCAGCAGCCGTGACTCACTGGCGTAATGCCTTGAGTCACGTTAGTCAGGTTCCCAGTGATACATTTTACTATAGTAAGGCACAGTCGTTGGTTGAACCTTATGGAGGTGCGCTCCAGCAGGCTCAAGGAAAACTGCGTTCTGCTGTTAAGGTACAACAGGCTCGCAGAGATTTAAATCAGATTTGCTCTGGGACAAGTCAGGTTTGTAGATACAGCATTAACACTAATGGGATTAAAGTCAGGCTAGCTCTTTCTTATGTACAGAGGATTAAACAAACAGCGATGAGTGCTGATGCCAAGGGTGACTACAAAACTCGCGCTAGTCTGGTTGATCATATATCCAAGTTACAAGAAGCCCTGGAAACCGTTAGCGATAATGCTCGCATCAGTTTGGAAATCTATTCTCCTGATGGTGTATTGATTAGTCGTCACAGACCAGGTTAATTTAGGGTTTGCTGCCATTTGTCCATTGGCTCACTTGGGGAAGTAACAAGTAACGAGTAACAAGTAACAAGTAACAACTGGAGTTTAGATACTCCTGGGATAATCTATTTGTGTGCGATCGCTTTTTCTGGGAAATCTATTATTGCTTGTAATTTTCCTGTTTTTTTGCTACTATTTGAATAATGGGGTATGTGTGCGCCTGTAATGCATAATATCAAGTCCGGATAATTAATTATAATTCCCTTCGACCTTGCAACCTTCTTTCTTCCCTCCTGCCTCGGAGCCTCCTGCCTCCTGCCTCGTTTCCACCAAAGTGTAAGTATTTAACCGGACATGATATAAACTACGCGAGCAAGATGCTCGCACTACAAGGTTGCTCTCAAAATCATGTGTAGAGCGATAGCAAGACCCAACGCTGGAGCGGGCTGTGTTGGGTCTCGTTGCCTCGACCCAACCTACATCTATTTAATCATTTTAGTTGCCAAATTTTAACAGTGCCATCAGCACTACCACTGGCAAGAGTTTGTCCATCTGGACTGATAGCAAGATCTAAAACTGAGTCAGAATGGGCTTGCCAGTGGTAAAGTAGTTCCCCTGTGCTAACATCCCACAAATGGATCGTTTTGTCCTTACTACCACTAGCCAAGATTTGTCCATTGGGACTAAAGACAACGGCATTAACTGAGTTGGTATGTCCTGTGAGAGTTTTTTGCTCCCTATTCCCTATTCCCTGTTCCCTATTCCCTTCTTTCCCAAGACTGGTAATATCCCACAACTTAATTGTATTTTCCTCACTGCCACTGGCCAGAATTTTGCCATCGGGACTAAAAGCTACAGAAAAAACGTCGAATAAATGCTTATCGAAGGTACATATTTGCTGTCCGGTACGAACATCCCAGAGCCGAATAATATAGTCCCAACTACCACTAGCTAGAATTGTACCATTGGGGCTAAAAGCTACAGAAAACACATCAAATAAATGTTCTAGGCTCTGCTGTTCCTTGCCAGTGCTCACTTGCCATAACTTGATAGTTTTGTCCCCACTACCACTAGCTAGGGTTTTGCCATCGGGACTAAAAGCAATGGTATTAACTGAGTTGGCATGTCCTTTGATGGTGCGAAACTTTTCGAGGGTACGAACATTCCAGAGTTTAATGGTTTTGTCCTCACTACCACTAGCTAAGGTTTTACCTGTAGGACTAAAAGCGATGGAGCGCACTGTTTGGGCATGTCCAGAAAACCAGCTACCACCAAAGGTTCCAATTTCCCATTCTGTACTTAGTTCCCACAGTTTAATCGTTTTATCTCCACTGCCACTAGCTAGAGTTTTACCATTGGGACTGAAAGCGACAGCATACACTGCATCTGCATGTTTGTTGAAGGTGGTAATTAGAGAGATATTAGTAGTTGGAATTTCAATTCTCCGCGTCTCCGTGTCCCCGAGTCTCCGCTTCTGCTTATTTATTTCCCCACCCTTTTTTTCTCTCACCCCTCTAGACTTCCCTAAGTCTTGCAGGACTTCTTCAGCAGATTGATACCGTAGCTTAATACTACTTTGAATCATCTTGTCCAAAATGCAACCGAGTTCCTCACTCACTGGGTTGTTGACTAAGTAATCTCGCCATGCAAAACTACTTTCTAGGGGTTCATACAAATCAAAGGGCTCGATATTAGTTAACAAATGAATGCAAGTAACACCTAAACTATAAAGATCACTGGCAAATACAGCCCTCCCAAAAGTTTGTTCGGGTGCTGCATAAGCCGCACTGCCGATGGTTGTTCCAGTTTTAGCTAAAGCTGTTACTGTCGCATGTTTAGCAGCTCCAAAATCTACTAGTACCAAATCTTCCCTGCTCCCA
>JAAHGR010000406.1 GCA_010672425.1 Symploca sp. SIO2E6 | reverse complement strand
GCTCAAGCAGTCTACGGTTTCTTCAATAACGGTGGAACCAGGTGTCATGTTATTCGTATTGATAGTAATACGGAGTTAGCTGCTGCTCTCAATACTTTTGCTGCTATTGATGAAATTACCATGGTGGCTATTCCTGGCATTACTAGCCAAACAGAACAACAAGCTGTCATAGAGCATTGTGAAAACCTCAAAGACAGATTTGCTCTTCTCGATGGTCAACAAAATCCTACCTCTTTTGACAGAGATAACATTAAAGGTAATACCAGAGATAGTAATTACGCTGCTCTTTACTTCCCCTGGATTAAAGTTTTTGACCCTGCCAAACAAATTTTAGAACCATCAAGTGATGGCTCTATCATCTTGCCTCCCGGTGGACACCTAGCTGGGATTTACTCGCGAGTCGATGGAGAAAGGGGTGTCTTTAAGGCTCCAGCTAATGAAGTCATTCGAGGTGCTCTAGATTTGGAATATAACCTCACAAAAGCAGAGCAAGACGGTTTAAATCCTCCAGGAATTAATATCATTCGCTCTTTTAAAGGCAATATCAAAGTTTGGGGAGCGCGTACCCTAGGAGGCGATGACAACGGGCAGTATAAGTACATCAGTACCCGCCGCTATTTCAATTTCCTGCGGGAATCTATTGATGACGGGACGCAGTTTGCTGTCTTTGAACCCAATAATTTAGCACTGTGGCAACGGATTAAACGGACAGTTGGTGACTTTTTGTTAAATCAATGGCGGGATGGTGCTTTGTTTGGGGAAACACCGGAAAAGGCTTTCTTTGTTAAGTGTGACGCCGAGACTAATCCCCCAGAAGTCAGGGAGTTAGGGCAAGTTGTTGCTCTCATTGGGGTGGCAATTGTGAAACCAGCAGAATTTGTGATCTTCCGCATTCAGCAGATGGCTGGGGAGTAGTAGCGTAGCACTCCTAAAACTGTAGGTTGGGTGTAACAAAGTGAAACCCAACGCAACACACAAGAAGTGTTGGGTTACGCTACCGCTTCACCCAACCTACGTATTCCACTCATTACTCATTACTCATTACTCATTACTCATCATAAGGAGATTTAGTTATCATGGCAAGAGTTGATCCGTATAAAAACTATCGTTTCCTGATGGAAATTGATGGTATTGTTCAAGCAGGATTTTCGGAATGTAGTGGTTTTGGTTCCGAAGTAGAAATCGTTGAATATCGGGAAGGTGGAGACGATGCTACTGTGCGTAAGCTGCGAGGGAAAGCAAGTTACCCTGATATTTCCCTCAAATGGGGAATAACGGATTCTCGTGAACTCTACGACTGGCACTTAGCCGCAGTCAAGGGACAGATTGAACGCAAAAATGGTTCGATCATCTTGCTTGATGATACAGGAGAGGAGAAAGTTCGCTGGAACTTTTTCCAAGCCTGGGCAAGTAAATACGAAGCACCAAGTTTGGATGCTAAGGGAAGTGATGTTGCCATTGATACTCTCACTGTAACTTGTGAACGTTTGGAGCGAGCATAAGGGGCAACCCACCCCCCAACCCCCTCCCAGGAGGGGGAGGCTCCGGTTCCTGACAAGGGTAGGTTTTTTACTTTCGGGTAGGGACAAGACAAGGTAGACAAGGAGACAAGGGAGGAAAACCGTACCTAATTATATTCGGTCATCAAAATCACTCTCATGCTGAAAAGCCCAGTTTTTCGTAAAAAATCAACATATGTCTACTTTCCCTCCTTGTCTTCCTTGTCTTATCTTCACCAAATCTTAAAAACCTACCATTGTGAGGGCTCCGGTTCCCCTCCTGGGAGGGGCTAGGGGTGGGTTAATCTTCGCCGGTACAGGAAAATCAAGCTTATGACTAATCTGCAAACCGAGTATGAGTTTACATTACCAGCGGGTTATGTGGACAAAGAGGGAAATTTACATCGGGAAGGGACAATGCGAATGGCAACGGCTGCCGATGAAATTGTCCCCCTGAAAGACCCTCGCGTACAAGCTAATCCAGCCTATTTGATTGTCATTCTGCTATCTCGGGTTGTTACCCGACTAGGTGCGGTGGAAGTAATTAACCCCAAAGTGATTGAAGGGTTATTTGCTTCTGACTTGGCCTATTTGCAGGATCTATACAATCGGATCAATGGTAATGGCATGCGATCGCTTCAGATTATCTGTCCTCACTGTGAAAATGAATTCGCTGTGGAACTAGATCTATCGGGGGAATCTTAGGCTACCCCCTGAATCAACTCCATCAGGAGGTAGCCTATCTCGCTTATTACTTCCATTGGCACTATGAATCAATTATGGGAATGGAACACAGGGAACGAAGGCGGTGGGTTGAGGAAGTTGCTGATATTAATCGGGAGTTGGGAATGGGGAATTGAGAATGGGGAATTGGGAATGGGGAATGGGGAATGGGGAATTGGGAATGGGGAATTGGGAATTGGGAATTGGGAATTGGGAGTTGGGAATTGGGAATTGGGAATTGGGAATTGGGAATTGGGAGTTGAGAATGACTTTAGAACAACGTTTACAACGGCGATTGGTTGAACCGGCTGGGGTGGTTAATACTCGGCAATTACATTGTCATTACCAAGCTACTCAAGGGACGGCGGGACGACTTGTGCAAAGGTTGGCTCTGCCGGAACAGGTGAAATTCCGTTATGGCTCTGGTGTTTTGCAGCCTACAGCTGTAATTCAACGTCTTCAGCGACAGCGCCGGGAATCAGCTGATGTTTTTGATAGGCAATTACAACCAACTTCTCATGGCTACCCAGCAAGGGGAGAAACGGTTCAAACATCTAATGTAGGGGCAAAGCATTTGGGCGATAATTTATCGGTAAAACCCAAGTTATACAATCCAAATGCTTTGCCCTCCGACAGTTTGAAAACACACCCTGGGGGACATCTTCAAGGTCAAAAATCTAATGTAGGGGCAAAGCATTTGGGGGATAATTTATCGGTGAAACCCAAATCATACAGTCCAAATGCTGACACTCCTTACGTCGCTAAGGCTACGCTGATGCCTTCTGATGGTTTGAAAACAGGTTCTAGTAGGGTACAAACACAGGGACAGCTGCGGATCAATCGTCAAGCTACTGTGGCAGCAGTTAATACAAATGATAGTAGTGGGAGCATCTTACTCCCTAAAATCACCGAAAGGGAGCAAGATGCTCCCACTACAAATTTGCTCAAATCGGATACTCTCTCACCACCTCCCTCCCCTCAGCAATCTCCTGAGTTGCGGGTTAGTCGCAAAGCAACTATTGCAGCAGTTAATGCTAGCAATCTAGGAGGTAGGGTTGAAGGTGAATCTAAGTCCCGATTCCCTCTTGTCAAATCAGCTAGTCAATCAGCGGCAAGTAGGATTTCCAGGAAAGCTGATACTTCAGATGCTCCAATTCAAACTGCAATTGAGCCGAATCAACCTCTGGATTTACCCTCACCTCAGATAGCTACTCCCATGTCATCTCCAGCTGTCAATCTGAGCAAAACTAGTAATCCTACTTTGCCTGTTGTCAAAGCTGCTAGCCAATCATCGGCAAGTAGGATTTCCAGGAAAGCGGATACTTCTGCTAATGCCGACAGTTTAGTAACTAGAGGGGAGCCGACAATCCAACCGAAAACTAATCCACCTCTAATTAAAGGAACTATTCAAACCAAAGCAGCAGTAACACCATCTCAATCTAGTATTAGCAACAGGTCAATTGTACCAGTGAGACCCGTATCGGTTAAGAAACTGGGTTTCTTTGGAGAAAAGGCTGATGTATCGTTGTCGCCTTCAGGAGAAACCCGGTTTCTCGGAAATAGCCAGAAATTACCTCTACCTCTAGCAACTAACAAAATTAACAGGAAAGAAGTAATTACACGTCAAACTAATGTAGTCGATAACTCTACAGTTCAGTTACAAACCCAGGGAAATTCCACAACACCGATGTCTTCAGGGGCAACAGCATCATCAGTAGATATAGCCAAAGTAGCTGAACAAGTCAGTCGGATTTTGGCTCGTCAACTAGCAGTAGAAAGGGAACGTCGGGGGATTGGCAGATGGCACTAGGACAACAAAAATTAGCAAAATTAACCATTACTCCTTTAGAAAAACAGGGGGAACAGTACAATAGATTGCTCGATGAAGCAATTTCAGCTCAATTCAATCCAGAAGCTTATTCTGTGAGTAAATCCGTCAACTGGGGACCACCGGAAAATTCTAGTGGACAAGGAGCAAATACCCAAAGACAAGTTAATGCACCGACGGTAGAATTTAAAGGAGGTGGTAGTCGTCAACTAACATTAGAACTGTTTTTCGATGTAACCGAAGCCAGTAATCAGGAAGATGTGCGCCAAGAGACTAATAAAATTGTGTCTCTAACTCGCATTGAACGAGATCAAGCTCATCCGCGAGTTTGTGAAGTTGCTTGGGGTGATGCTCCTGTAGGTTCTGATTTTCCCTTTATTGGTGTAATTACCAGTTTGACCCAAAATTTCACTCTTTTTAAAGGCAATGGTAAACCCCTAAGAGCCAATTTAAGTGTTAGTTTCTTAGAATTCCTTGCTCCCTTAGCAGACAAACGCCAAACCGATCCCGAACTAACCACTCGTATTATCAAGCGGGGCGATACTTTAAGTAGTATTGCCGCCCAAGTATACAGTAATCCCAAACTGTGGCGCATTATTGCCCAAGCCAACCAGCTTGACGATCCACGGAACTTAGAAATGCACATCGGTCGAACCCTAACTATTCCCAAACAGAGATGAGGTAGTAGGTGGGTGGAACTAGCATCCTGAAACAACAAACAACAAACAACAAACAACAAACAACAAACAACAAACAACAAACAACCAACAAACAACAAACAACAAACAACAAACAACAAACAACAAACAACCAACAACCAACAACCAACAACAAACAACCAACAACCAACAACAAACGACAACAAACAACAACAAACGACAACAAACAACCAACAACAAACGACAATAAACAACAAACAACAACCAACCAACAACCAACAACAAACAACAAACAACAAACAACCAACAACAAACAACAAACGACAACCAACCAACAACCAACAACCAACAACAAACAACAAACAACAAACAACAAACAACAAACAACAAACAACAAAATGCCAACTGCCAATCGCGAAAGTCCTCTTGTTCCCAATTTTGAGATTATCATCAACGGTTCACCCTTACCAGTTGAAGCGAAATTGCATGTTATGAGTCTGAGTATTGATCATGATGTTAACTTACCAGGGATGTTTACCCTGGAACTTACGGATTCCGATAGCCAGGATGAAGAAACTACCTGGATTAATGACGAAGAAATTTTTGCTATTGGCAATGTCGTGGAGATTAAACTTGGCTATGCCGATGATTTAGACACCCTGATGATTGGTGAAATTACGGGGATAGAACCAGAATTTGCCTTCGATCGCTTGCCTAGTTTAACTGTACGGGGTTATGATCGTCGTCATCGTCTCCAACGGGGTCGGAAAACTAAAACTTTTGTCCAGCAAAAAGATAGTGATATTGCCGCCTTAATTGCCCAGGAGGTAGGACTTACCGCTGAAGTGGAAGATAGTCAGGTGGTGCATAACTATATCTTACAAGCTGAGCAAACAGATATCGAGTTTTTGCAAGAGAGAGCCAAGCGGATTAATTATGAGGTAGTTGTTGAAGATAGAACCCTATTTTTCCGTTCCGTCGCCAATGGTGCCAGCGAGATTTTAACCCTGAGTTTCGATGATGACTTGAGGGAATTTTATCCCCGTCTGTCTTCTATGGGTCAAGTGAGTGAGTTAACAGTGCGGGGTTGGAATCCGCAAGAAAAGCAGGCAATTGTTGGACAGGCAAAAGTTGGGGATGAAGTGGCAACTATGGGGGGACAAAATAGTGGTGCGGCTATTGTAGAAGAGGCTTTTAGTACAGCAGTTGCCAGAGTAAGCGATCGCCCAATTTTAACTCAAGCGGAAGCAGATCAATTTGCTAAAGCTCGCTTCAATAGGGTAGCACTAACCCTAGTTACTGGGGAAGGGGTTTGTTGGGGACGTACAGATTTACAACCAGGTAAGGTAATCAAAATCGCTGGCTTAGGAAGCCGCTTCAATGGTCAGTATTACGTTACTGCCACTGTTCACCGTTATCAAGCCCAATCTGGATATCAGACCCATTTTACAGTGAGGAGGAATAGCGTATGAAGTTATTTGACCTGTTAATCGATACGGAAGAACAAGAAGCGATCGCTTCTCGTATTTACGGTATTGTAGTTGGTGTAGTTACTAACAACGAAGACCCGGAAGGGTTAGGTCGAGTTAAGGTAAGATTACCCTGGCTCAGTGATGAAGATGAAAGCGACTGGGCCCGAATAGCAGCACCAATGGCAGGGAGGGAAAGGGGGATGTATTTTTTGCCGGAAATAGATGACGAAGTGTTAGTCGCTTTTGAACACGGTGATGTGCGTTTTCCCTATATTATCGGGTCTTTGTGGAATAGCCAAGACCCACCTCCAGCTACTAACGAAGATGGCAACAATAATCTCCGGGTCATCAAATCCCGTAGCGGTCATGTGATCCGTCTCAATGATGAGGAGGGAAATGAAACTATTGAAATTATCGATAAGACTGAAAACAACAGTATTATTATTGATACAGCTACCAACAGTATCGCGATTACCACCGATGGGGACATAACTTTATCCGCATCCCAAGGTAAGATCAAACTAGAAGCCCAGAATATAGAAATTACATCTTCAGCAGATACTAAGGTTGAGGCTAGTGCTGGGATGGATATTAAAGCTAGCAGTACGATGAATCTTAAGGGTCAGACGATTAATTTGAATTGAGAATGGGGAATGGGGAATTGGGAATTGGGAATTGGGAATTGGGAATTGGGAATTGGCATAAAAACCTACTACCTAATACCTAACACCTATTACTGGCAGGATGCCAGTTCCACTCACCTATTACTGGCAGGATGCCAGTTCCACTTACCTACTACTGGCAGGATGCCAGTTCCACTCACCTATTACTGGCAGGATGCCAGTTCCACTCACCTATTACTGGCAGGATGCCAGTTCCACCTACCTAACACCTAAATCATGGGACAAGCAGCAGCAAAACAAGGCGATCAAATTACCGCAGTTGATACTCACATTGTTATGGTTCCATCAGGAACAACAACAGTACCGACTCCTTTACCTCATCCTTTTTCTGGGGTGATTAACGGCAACCTTAG
>JAAHGR010000405.1 GCA_010672425.1 Symploca sp. SIO2E6 | reverse complement strand
AATAGGTCAAATCTTCAACAAATATCTGAAAAATACACGCCTGTAAATGAGACAGGGGGTTAAAACCCCCGTTCGCTCCACTGCCCCCCGTTAAAACGAGGGGCTATCTCTCGCTCACGGTTTTTTTCTGTATGGAAATCAATAACGCCGTGTTTTTTGGATTCCGTAAACTAATCCTGTGCCAATCGAGAGTAAAATCCCAATCCAGATCAGACCACCAGGAATGAAGGTGAGAATGCCAAAACCTCTAAGCACATAGACCACTATCGTAATGGCTAGAGTAATGGCAAAAGTGTAGGCATATTGCAGAGTGTCAGATGGAGGATAGGAACTCATGTTGGTTATTGGTTATTGGTTATTGGTTATTGGTTATTGGTTATTGATCATTAGTCATGGGTTATTGGTCATTGCGACAAACAACAAACAACCAATAACAAACAACAAACAACAAATGACGCTCATCCCACATACTAAAGTATCTGGGATGAGCTTAACCACTCAGAATCTTGCTGGGACAATGGTGGTACTGGCTGACGACTATAATCGATCACATAATCGTAACCTCCTTGATCATAGATTTTATTTAACAAAGCTTGCAAATCTACTACTGGCTCAAGATCCTCAGCTCGCAGAGGTAGAGAAAATTTCGGAATTGGCTCTGGCAAGTTAAAACCATATAAATCTGCTTGGGGACGATAAGCTTCGCGACTGACTAAAATGCGATAATCTGTTTGGATATCATTCTTCAAAGTTGGCATGGGATGCCATCCCCGCAACAGGTCAATTTCCACTAAATGGGTTAAGCTACCCAAGATTCTCTGGCGTTTTTTCAGATACATTGCTCGCTCTTCCCCAACACGCTTATTCACAGGAGAAAGAATTTCAATCGCTGTTACCACTTGTCCAGTAGCTAATTCTTGCACCTCTAAATAGGCTTGCTTAATCAATCTAGGCATTGGGAGGGTCACTGTTACTGGTTGCAGTGGAGGTGAAGCAACAGCAAGGTTCGATTTCTGGAAGTCTTGGTTCGTTGGTTGACGGTTCGTTGTTGTACCGGGAATCCCCACCACTAGCAAATTATTGCCATCCGTCTCACTGGCTTCATAAATTCGCTTTTCCATGGCAACCCGATATTTGGGTCGGATACGGGGAACCAAAAAATTCGCGATCGCGACTATCAAGCGACTGTGAACTTCTGCCCAAAAATCAGGATGCTCTAGGTAGGGATCCATCCCCGGAAACGGAGAAGACATGATGTAACTCAAATTAATGATCACTTACCAGTTTAGAGTTGATCGGCTTTTGATGGTACTCTTGGGCTTGGGGAGCTCTTAAGAAACAAGGGAATTGGGAATGGGGAGTGTTTCTGACCTTCGTAGCGGGTTGCAGTCGCCGCGATCGCGCTAAATAAATTCAACACACCCCATCATATAGTCTGGTCCAGAAGATGGCCAGACATTAGTAAGTGGTAGCTGGAAGGTATCCGGGAATTATAAGTAATTATCTGGACTTGATTCTTGGAGTTCCCTAGCGTGCGATCGCAAGCTCAATCGTAGGGTGGGCAACATCAATATAATGGCCATTAAACTAATACTATCCCCATTGTTGCTCACCAATCCCAATTGGGCGGTAATTTCACCCGGCTCCACCGCACACCTATCCTGTCACCGGGGCGGGTTTGTCTAACTGGCTTGTTGATATCGAAAGATGGTTGGTGAACCCACCCCTACGGTATATTTTGGTTTACCTCTATCTTTATTTAAGAAGAAAAGAAAGTCAATGTGTAGGGGCGGGTTCGCCCAAAACCCAGGCTATTCAACGATAATTTAACTCGCACCCGCCCCGGCGGCTGATAGTACATTGATTCGGACACCACCACCGGGGCGGGTTTGTCTCATTGGCTTGTTGATACCGAAAGATGGTTGGTGAACCCACCCCTACGGTATATTTTGGTTTACCTCTATCTTTATTTAAGAAGAAAAGAAAGTCAATGTGTAGGGGCGGGTTCGCCCAAGACCCAGGCTATTCAACGATAATTTAACTCGCACCCGCCCCGGCGGCTGATAGTACATCGATTCGGACACCACCACCGGGGCGGGTTTGTCTCATTGGCTTGTTGATACCGAAAGATAGTTGGTGAACCCGCCCCTACGGTATATTTTGGTTTACCTCTACCTTTTTTAAGAAGAAAAGAAAGTCAATGTGTAGGGGCGGGTTCGCCCAAGACCCAGGCTATTCAACGATAATTTAACTCGCACCCGCCCCGGCGGCTGATAGTACATTGATTCGGACACCACCACCGGGGCGGGTTTGTCTCATTGGCTTGTTGATACCGAAAAATGGTTGGTGAACCCGCCCCTACAGTATATTTTGGTTCTGCCGAAGGTGGTCGATAGAGCAAATAGTTTATATGAGCAAACCTTTTCCATTGTCAGTAATTTTAGCAAAAAGTAATTGGGATTGCAGCTAGTGGAAAATGAGTTAACTCCCCCTTGACTTTTTCAATCATAACCGCTAGGTTAAAACTAACACGCAATAGTTATTGAGAAAAAAAATGAGCCGCCAATTGTGGTCAAGCAAGGCAAACATAGCCATAAATGCCATCAATTAGAGATCAAAGGCCCCTGCCGCCTGGTCTACACGCCCCAAGTTTAGGACCCTGCGGTGCTCGCTTGTGGATTGAAGCCGCCGCCCATGTGCCGATGGTCAGAAGAAATTTTTAAAGAAGCCAGCCTACAGGTATGATATTAAAAAAGTATAAAAGGAGATATCCTGATGGCAACCCTCAAGATTGCTGTTTACATCGTTGTGTTTTTCTTCATTGCTCTGTTTGTGTTTGGCTTTTTGTCCAACGATCCAGCTCGCAACCCCAACCGACAAGATCTAGATTAATTGAAGAAAGAGACTCCGAGACTCCCAGCCAGGAGTCAGAATCAATCAATAGGTCGATTCAACCCCTTGATTCTCCCTTGATTCCTGACTCCTGACCTAGGAACCAATCCATTTGTGCCAACGACTACTTATGATATAGTAACTTTCCTCCGTTGAGGGGCAATTTATCTGCCACTCAATAAATGCCTGCGTGAGAGGGATGTCCTTGCCGCATTTTGTTTAAGATGCCACAACCAGTTCAGCCGCCTGCAATACCTGCAAATATTAGACCTGTCAGCTCTAATATTTCTGCCAACTACCATCAATGCTTCCAGGGGATGCCGCCGTTATCGGTAACAGACTGTGCATCTAGCAATGTCTGTGAGCAACCAACTCAGACAACGGTTCCCAAAATATCAGTGCTAGAGGATTCCTGCTTACTTAATCTTGGTAAGAGTGCTTCCCTGCTTGGTCCTCCTATTTCAGTCGGTTATGTGGTGCAACCGACATCCAGCACTCAACCGAATTTGGCACAAAAAGCTCAGAGGCGTCAACGGCAAACTAAAGGACAGGTTACTCAACAGACAATTAGGAACAAAACCAATACCGGGACCATCAAGCGTATTGTGACTCAAGAAAGGGGAGGAGAAGCCAGAGAATTTGAGTTGAATCTCCCCCCAGTAACTGCGCAAAACTTACCAGAGGGGGAAATTACTATACCTGTACCCGCAGCTGCTGACGAACCTATCGGTGTGCTGGAATTGACGGCAGACTCTCAGGAATATGATGAAGAGCGACAAATAGTGACAGCGGAAGGTAATGTCATCGTGCGCTTTCAGGAGGCTTTACTAGATGCTGACCGGGTGCAAATTAATCTGCCAAATCGTATTATGGTTGCTGAGGGCAATGTGGCTTTAACGCGAGGGGAACAGATCCTCCGGGGTGAACGATTTGAGTATTACTTTGTTCAAGATAGTGGCGTCGTCTACGATGCTAATGGTGAACTTTATACCGCCGCATCAGAAACTGATTTACCTCAGCCTTCCTCCCCTGATGACAGTGACCCCACAGCAATACCAAGACCTGTAAGTGATCGCATTGCTCGTAATCTACCCCTACAAGGAGTAACCAATCCAGGAGACTATTCCTTTGTTGTGGGTTCTTCCCTAACAGTAGATCCTAATGGTTCACTTCCAGGAACCCCTACTACTGGGGCCAAAGGTTCGATTAACCGCTTTCGCTACGAAGCTGACAGAGTTGATTTTGAAGGATCAGAAGCAGTTGCAACGAACATGCGGATTACCAATGATCCCTTTTCTCCACCAGATTTAGAATTGCGAGCCCCAACAGCTCGATTTCGGCGCATTTCCCCTTTGCTAGATGAAATAGTTGCTTCTCAACCTCGTCTAGTGTTCGATCAGGGTTTGTCAGTGCCGACATTTCGCAACCGTATTTTAATCGATCGCCGTCCCAAGGAACCAGGTTTATTCAATTTTGGTTTTGATGATGATGATCGGGGTGGCTTCTTTTTGGAGCGTCCCATTGAAATCTACAACAGTCCTAGGGCGCGATTTACTCTGACACCACAGTACTTTCTGCAAAGAGCCATTTTTGATGATGGTCCACTAGATCCCAGGGCATTTGGTTTTGAATCTCGCTTAGAATTTAATATTGATCCTCGGACAAGTTTGGTAGGTTCTGCTGCTGTTACTAGTTTAGATTTAAGTGAACTAGAACAAGAAAGCCGAGCAAGTTTGCGACTACGACGGCTCATTGGCACAACCCTGCCTCACAATCTTGACCTTGAAGCTAGCTATCGCGATCGCTTGTTTAATGGTTCCCTAGGCTTCCAGACTGTCCACAGTACCATTGGTGCGGTTCTCACCTCCCCAGTAATTCGTTTAGGCAAAAGCGGAGTCGGCCTTCGCTATCAGGCAGGCATTCAGAATATCAATGCTGATACCAACCGCTCAGACTTACTACCAAGTGTTAGGGATAATAATCGCATCAACCTGACCCGCTATCAAGCTGCTGTTTCCTTGGGCAAAAGTTTTTCCCTCTGGCGTGGTAAAGCTTTGCCAGCAACTCCTGAAGCCGGATTGCGATACACTCCCAGGCCAGTAGTTCCTTATGTAACATTGAGTACGAATATCAGTGGTGTTACCAGTCTCTATAGTAGTGGTGATAATCAAAACTCTATCAGCGGCAGTGTGGGACTAGTAGGACAGCTGGGTCATTTTTCCCGACCTGTTCTCGACTACACCGGTTTTAACATCCGCTATACTCAGGTAGCAGTGGGTGACCTATCACCTTTTCTTTTTGACCGGGTTGCAGATACAAGTGTTCTTAGCGGTGGTATTACCCAACAAATCTATGGTCCAGTAAGATTTGGTCTCCAAACTTCCTTTAATTTAGACACTGGTCAAGAGATCAGTACTAACTACTTTCTAGAATACCGTCGTCGTTCCTACAATATTGTTGTGCGTTACAACCCAGTACAAGGACTTGGTTCTGTGAGCCTACGGGTTAGTGACTTTAACTGGACAGGTAATCCAGGACGTTTCGATGGACGTCCTGTTATACAGGGAGTTACTCAGTAAGTGGTAGGTGTTAGGTATTAGGTGTTAGGAGTTAGGTGGTAGGTGGTAGGTTGGTAAGGGCAGGTTTCAATATTGCTCGCTAATCACTCCACTTCTTATACTGGGAGTTTTTAATGAAAAAGTCGCATTTGTTTATAGCCACTCTCACTTCCATCACTATAGTTGGAGGTATCTCTAGCAAAACTTTACTACAGCCATTGCCTCCCCCTCCACCTCAATTACAGGAGTCTTCATCCCCTCCCAACAAACAAAATGAGAAACCTTCATTGCCTAACAAGGAACCATCATTACCAAGCGGAGAACTATCATTACCGAATCAGGAAGCCTTGTTAGATGCAGCCGCCAATCTTGTGATTGAAAAATTTCAAAACGCTTCCTGTGAAGAATTATCCACAATGACAGCCAAATCTGACAACAATTCACAAGCTGGTGGGGAGCAACAAGCTGCTATTCATGAAAAAGCGATCGCCATGTTGGAAAAGAATCCTGAGATACGGGAGGAATTTCTCAATCGGGTGGCGGCACCTATTGCCAATAAAATGTTTGATTGTAATTTTATTCCCTAAGATTGACGCACCAGACACAGAGATTGGGACTCAGTGGTTTAAATGCGTCTTAGCTCACCATTACCTAAAACCTAACACCTAACACCCATGGCAAGCCGAAAATTACGACTTATTCAGCAGACCCTAGCTACTTTAACTCCCATCGCAATAGTAGTAACTGCCTGTAGCGGATTTGCCTCCAAGGAAGCTTTATTGGATGCCGCCGCCAATCTCGTGATTACAAAATACCAAAATGCTTCCTGTGAAGAGGTAGCTCAGATGCAACCCCAGTCCGACAAAAGTTCACCAGCTGAAGGGGAGTCAGAAAAAGCTCTCCAGGAAAAAGCGATCGCTATGTTGCAAAAAAATCCTCAGCTGCGAGAAGAATTTATTAATCGAGTAGCTGGACCGATTGCCAATAGGATGTTTGAATGTAAACTCATTCCCTAGCTATCAACTTTCTGCTATTAAAAGCCTTGTCGTCTGATACCTACCACCTACCACCTCTACTTGATATGAACAGCTAACCAGATACAAGGAGGGTCACTGCTAGTATCTTCAACACGATGTTTGACATGAGCTGGAATCATCAGATAATCTCCTGCTTGCAGAAAAATCCTCTCGCCATTTTCGTAGGATAATTCAGCTTTACCCTGTAACAGGATGACCCATTCATCAGTTTCTTGATTATACCATTCTCCCGGAGGTGTCGCTTGTCCTGTAGAAATGATACGCTCAATGACAACTTTTTCTGTTGAGATTAAAGATTCAAATAATTCTGAGGCTGGAAGAGGTGAAGGTAATTGGAAAATGTTGTTCATCGGTTGAGGTGTTTAGGTATCTAGCAGTTCTTACGATAGTACTACTGGTGTGACACAAATGAGTAATGAGCGCCTAACGGCGAGTTCAAAATTCTTGCATTCAAAATTGATGGAAGAAACAACTCTCTTCCCTACTCCCTGCTTCCTGCTCCCTTGTTTCTCGATAGTAATGAGTAGATATAGATTTTTTCCCCATCTCCCCATCTCCCCATCTCCCCATCTCCCCATCTCCCCATCTCCCACACCTCGGTGCCCATGTGCTGATAGCTAAGGCTTTCGGTAAAAGTTCAGATTAATTATGAGAGATTTAAAAAAATTCAATATCATAGAGGTTGATACTCTTTTTTAATTAGTCTAGAGGTGTCAACAATCCGCCGTATATGC
>JAAHGR010000404.1 GCA_010672425.1 Symploca sp. SIO2E6 | reverse complement strand
TGGAGTATTAGTTAAGGGAGACTCTTCTGCTAACTTTGGTTGTAGAGTCGTTGTTGCATTTTCCGATAATAATGGTTCTATCTTAGAAGAAGTAGTACCTTCCTCAGTTGGTTGTAAAATGCGATCGCTAATCGATAATTGGTTATCCGAGTTAACCCTTGGTACTATCGCATCATCTATTAAAGCAGCTTTTTTCTGCACCAAGGCTTGACCCTGGGAAGATTGAGTCAATGTCTGTGGGATTGGGTTATTAGTTGAGGAAGACTCTTCTTCTAACTTTGGTTGTATAGTTGTTATCGCATTTTCCGATAATGATGGATTGCTCTCAGAGGAAGTAGTACCTTCCTCAGTTGGTTGCTGTTGAATTGAGGTCTTAGTTGAGGAAGACTCTTCTTCTAACTTTGGTTGTATGGTTGTTATCGCATTTTCCGATAGTGATGGATTGCTCGAAGAGGAAGTAGTGCCTGACTCAGTTGGTGGTAAAATGCGATCGCTAATCGATAATTGGTTATCAGTGTTAACCCTTGGTGCTATCGTATCATCTATTAAACCAGCTTTTTTCTGCACCAAGGCTTGGGGCTGGGAAGATTGAGTCAATGTCTGTGGGATTGGGGTGTTAGTCGAGGAAGACTCTTCTTCTAACTTTGGTTGTATAGTTGTTATCGCATTTTCCGATAACGATGGATTGCTCGAAGATGAAGTAGTATCTGACTCAGTGGCTTGCTGTGGGATTGGGGTGTTAGTTGAGGGAGATTCTTCTGCTAACTTTGGTTGTACAATAGTTGTCGCATTTTCCGATAATGATGGATTGATCACTGTTGCATCGTCTATCAAACCAGGTTTTTTCTGTACCAATGCTTGAGGCTGGGGAGATTGAGGTAATTTCTGTTGGATTGGGGTGTTAGTCGAGGGAGACTTTTCTGCTAACTTTGGTTGTACAATAGTTGTCGCATTTTCTGATAATGATGGGTCTATCGTAGAAGAAGTAGTACCTGACTCAGTTGCTTGCTGTTGAATTGAGGTCTTAGTTAAGGAAGACTCTTCTTCTAACTTTGGTTGTAGAATATTTGTCGCATTTTCCGATAGTGATGGATTGCTCGAAGATGAAGTAGTACCTTCCTCAGTTGGTTGCTGTGGGATTGGGGTCTTAGTTGAGGGAGACTCTTCTGCTAACTTGGGTTGTAAAATAGTTGTCGCATTTTCCGATAATAATGGTTCTATCTTAGAAGAAGTAGTACCTTCCTCAGTTGCTTGCTGTTGAATTGGGGTCTTAGTCGAGGGAGATTCTTCTTCTAACTTTGGTTGTAGAGTAGTTGTCGCATTTTCCGATAACGATGGGTCTATCGTAGAAGAAGTAGTGCCTGACTCAGTTGGTGGTAGAATGCGATCGCTAATCGGTAATTGATTATCCGAGTCAACCATTGGCACAGTCGCATTATCTATTAAACCAGGATTAGACTGTACCAAGGAACTCTCACCAGGTATGGTTAGAGGAGAAGGAACAGCAGAATCCAATCCAGTTAAGGGTTTGAATCCCAAAGGTTGCAAGAATTTTGGTTGCAGGAGTATTGTTCCCAAAGGCTTGGGTGTAAGCAAGGGGTTGTTGATACCAAGAGGCGGTTCCGGGGTTATCAATTCCTCTGATGCATCTATCATTGCCACTACTGAGCCTCATTCTGTTGAGCTTTTCTCTAGTTTAAGGCAATTCTTATTGCCAAACTCCAATTCTAACTATAGCAATTCTTGCATCCATGAGGCACACCTCCAATGCCCCATTCCCCATTCCCCATTCCCCATTACCAAAAAACAATAACGAATGTATCTCACAAGTATGAGAAACCCTATACTTATATCAAGGAAAGGATAATCACTTATAATTCCCGAATACCTTGCAACCTTCTTTCTTCCCTCGGAGCCTCGGAGCCTCGGAGCCTCGGAGCCTTATTGCCACCAAAATGTAAGTAATATCAAGGAAAGGATAATTACTTATAATTCCCGAATACCTTGCAACCTTCTTTCTTCCCTCCTGCCTCCTGCCTCCTGCCTCCTGCCTCCTGCCTTGTTGCAGCCAAAGTGTAAGTATTCAACCGGACATGATATAATCTACCGAACATGATATTAATTACTGGGGAAATATCCCAAACTATCCCGTTGAGCATCATTGGTAAAAGAGACCTGACGAGCATCTCTTTTGGCAGTGACGCTAGGAGACTGAGCTACAACCTTTAAACCTTCATAAGCTAAGGTCAACTCTTCAATTGCGACTGAAGTAGAGTTTGCTTGTAAAGACGGAGTTTTCCAGCCAACCGGGACAGCACCCATTAATGTCCAAGTTTGCATCGTCTCCCCAGCCTGATTAAAAATCAGAATATTAACATTGCGACGTTTTTTCTTTCCAGGGTTGAGTACCTCACTAATCCAATTCCAGAATTGTAAATCATCCGTAATACCCCGCTTAAGGGTTACATCGTCAAACTTGGCTTGTTTGAGAAGAATACGCTGCTGATCATTGACACCACCTTCAAAGTAAGTTTCCTTATCTACCTGTACACTTAAACCGGAACACTCACTAAAAGAAGCAGTCAGATTACTATCAATTTCTACATAGAAACGATTAGCACTCACATAGTTAAGTTCATGAGTAATGCTATCCTTTTTTTCTTGGGTCATCAGAACCGCCTCCGGTAAGTTCTACTACGTTCAAGCTGTTGTTCCAAATCCAACAGCATTAGTTCATACACCTGTTCACTCAATGATCGCAGTAACAAGGGGTCTTCCAGAACCTTAGCTGCTAGTTGTTGGTTGTTTGTTGTTTGTTGTTTGTTGTTTGTCATTTGTTATTTGTTATTTGTTGTTGGTTGGTTGTTGTTTGTTGTTGGTTGTTTGTTGTTTGTTGTTTGTTGTTTGTTGTTTGTTGTTTGTCATTTGTTGTTTGGTAATTGCCTCCTTGTCCTCCTTGTCCTCCTTGTCCTCCTTGTCCTCCTTGTCTCCCCCAGCTCCCCCAGCTCCCCCAGCTCCCCCAGCTCCCCTTACTTACAGCAGTTTGCTCTGCTATGCGGTACATTGTTGATCCCCCTAAATCCCCCTTAATAAGGGGGACTTTTAGAAAACTGTACTTCATTACAGCGCAAAGCGCTGTATTCCTGGGGAATTAGTTTTATCATTGGAAGGTGAAGCTTTAGGCCGCCCTGCCTATTTTCTCAGTAGCTTGTCAAGCTTGTGAGTTTCCATACCCAGTCCTGATAGTGGAGTCTTATCTTCAATTTTATCACTATCTAGCTCAAGAAGTGACAAAATTGAATATTTTTGCTCAAAAACCTTGTACTTTAACCCCGGAATCCCAACCTGAACTCTTGACTTATTACTTATTACTTGTTACTTGTTACTTATTACTTGTTACTCATTACTCATTACTCATTACTCATTACTCATTACTCATCACTCATCACTCATTACTCATCACTCATCACTCATCACTTATTCATATGGAACACATATTAATCGAACCATTGCAATCTAGCTTTATGCAGCGAGCAATAATTACTGCTGTTTTAGTTGGTATTGTCTGCGCCTCAGTGGGTAGCTACTTGATGGTGCAGCGGCTGGCGTTATTAGGAGATGCGATTAGTCACTCCGTATTACCGGGACTAGCGATTGCATTTATTATTGGTGCTGATCTGTTTGTCGGAGCCTTTATTGCTGGTATTATGAGTGTAGTGGTGATTACCTGGATCAGGACGAAGTCGCCAATCAAAGAAGATGCAGCAATGGGTATTGTTTTTTCGGCTTTCTTTGCCCTTGGTATTACCTTAATTACTATTGTACAGAAAAACAATAAAATTGACCTCAATCACTTTCTCTTTGGCAATATTTTGAGCGTTAGTCCAGAAGATGTGAGGAATACAGCCATGATTACAGCAATTGTCTTGGCAGTTGTTGTGCTATTCTACAAAGAATTGATGTTTTATACCTTTGACCCCCTAGGAGCCAAAGCGGCTGGATTACCCACCAATCTGCTGGACTTTGGTTTGATGATTTTGATTGCTCTAACTATAGTTGCCAGCCTCCAGACAGTGGGAGTTATCTTGGTTCTAGCCATGCTAATTATTCCCGGAGCAACTGCTTACTTATTAGTGAAGCGATTGCATCAGATGATGATTTTGGGTTCAGCAACTGGTGTAGTTGCTAGTATCAGCGGCATGTACCTCAGCTATTTTTTCAATTTCCCCTCTGGTCCAGCGATTGTTTTAGTCGCCTTCGGGTTGTTTATGCTAGCGTTTTTGTTTAGTCCCACTCAAGGAGTTTTGACTCATCCCAATTGAATAGGAGAAACACTATATTCCCAATACCCAATACCCAATTCCCAATTCCCAATTAAGAGTCCACCCGCTTAATTATGCCTTTTACTGTCAGGTCATTAGGCTCAAGGGATTGATTACAAATTAACCCAACAAACCAGGTATATTCCTTGTTTTTTTCGATAGCTGGTGCATCAGCTGGTAACGAGAAATTAAACTTACCAGGAGTATCAGGTAATGAGATTGTGGTCTGGTAATAGTAATCTTCGTTAGCATCTCTCAAACTCAGAAAAACCTTTTTAGCAGCAGTTTTCGGGACATGCAGCGAGAAACTGGGACGCTCTTTACTGGTTTCACTGTAGGCTGGCATCAAAACCTTGAAGCCTAGTGCTTCTTCTACCACTCCATCTCCTGCACAAGCTCCTCCGTTACGACTACCTCCTCCTACCGTGTATACTGGAGCTTGCCGGTCGTCAGGGGGTGTGATACTTACATGGGAGCTAGTGGTTTCTGCTGGATTTATTTGTGCCACAAGAGGCGGAGCAATTGTTAGCTCTAAAGATAGAGCGAGGGAAAAAAAAGCTAATGGGAGACGACTATTATGGTAATTCATGGTACAACCCAAAATTTACTGCTTATATTCTTACAGGTCTTAACGAGCCGCGCAAGCTCCTACGGGAAGCATTTTTACCCTCTCCACAAAGTATTCATTATTTCTAGTGTAGGCGATCTGTGAACCTACTCAAAAGCGATCGCAAATCTACTCAAATCCATTAACCTAAGTAAATAGGCATAAATAAAAAGAAGTATGTTAATAAATATTAAGGGAGCTAAAATCCTCTTCCCTTCTGATTTGTAAGTTGGGAATTGGGTATTGGGAATTGGGAATTGGGTATTGGGAATTGGGAATTGGGAATTGGGAATTGGGAATTGGGAATTGGGAATTGGGAATTGGGAATTGGGAATTGGGAATTGGGAATTGGGAAGAGTCTACGGATAACTGAACAATTTCTTGTCAATCCAGTACTTCCACAATCCCCAAAAGACCATCAATACGTACCCTTTGACCATCATGCAAGACCTGGATAGCATGATCGATATCCATGACTGCTGGGATGCCATACTCACGAGCCACAATCGCCCCGTGGGAAAGCCGTCCACCTACTTCTGCAATCAAACCACCAGATTGGGCGAGTAGGGGAGCCCAGCCAGAATCGGTATAGGGTACAACGAGAATGGTTTGACGGTCAATCTTACTCAAGGATTGCCAATCTTTGACTACCTTAACCAAACCCTCAGCTTTCCCAGGACTAGCACCAATACCTTGCAACTGTCGGTGAGTAGCTGGAGAAAGAGAGGCAACCGACACCGGAGGATTATTCCCATAGACTAGGGAAGGTATAGTTGCCAAATGACGGTTCTGTTCCAGTTGAGTGCGCCGCTGTTGTAAGATTTGGGGAAGCTGCTGCTGTAATGGTGAGTCAGTATCGGTAACTAAGGAGCAAATTTCGGCAAATTCCAGGAAAAAGATATCCCCTAGTTCCGATAGTAGACCCTTTTGCAGCCAAGTTGTTTCTAGGGCAACAAAACTCCAGCGCAGCTGAGCTAGCAATTGAGAATAAATTTGGGTAACTTGACCTTTAAGATCTAAGCGTACTTGTACTAGCTGGGTTCGTATACTTTGTTGCTTCGGTGGTGTAGACTCTGGAGGAGGACTAGAGAGAAATTGAGTAAACAGTCGTCGCACGGCTCTCGGGTCTTCTTTCCAGGTGGGAACAGCAATATCGGTAGCGACTTCGCTGAGGTAACCGTATTGCTCTAAAAATTCCTCAAACTGCTCTAGGATAGATTGACCATCCGGACTTTCTGCTAGGGTAGTAAACAGGGAAGCACCACTATCACCAATTACCTGTTCCTGGGATAATAAATGGCGAGCATCTGTTGCTATTCCAGCAAGCGATCGCAAACTGGCAACTTCTGGTGTTTGGCTGTTATCTAATTCTGTATCCTGAACTCGCAGTATCGCTTGGCGTAGGTAACTACTTAGGGGAGCCATGATGCTGTAGTAAGTGGCTCGCTTCAATACCTCTAAAATCAGGTCGATGCGTTCTAGTAAAGCTAAGGGGGATAATGAGGATAACGATTGTGTACTCAGCTGACTTAGGGTAGGAGCAAATTGCTGCTGATAATCCAATTCAAAGTCTTTCTCTAAATTCCATTCCTTACCCAATAACCGCAGTAATCCAGGCAAATTCCGCAGTGTGGCCCTAGTAGGCGGTTTGGAGAACTTGGCTCCCCGGGTGAGAAATTCTAAACTTTCCGCTGGCAAACCCATGCGGCGAAAAATTTGCCCTAACAGAGAGGCATTGAAGTAGGCATGGCCATAGTGGAGAGTTGCTGTCTGATTAAAATCTAATCCTGCTGCTCGTTTACCTAAAACCAGAGTAAAGATTTCTCCCCAAACACCGCAAGTCAGGGGACGATTAATCGACCAAGTTAGGGGTCGAATTAAACCAGGAATTACCTCAGCCGCAATTTTACGAGTCCAGATTGGTTGTAGGGTAGTAATCGGTCGTGCTTGCAGCAACCATAACTGTTGACCATCATAAGTCCATTCTAGATCCTGGGGAATGCCGTGGTATCGGTTCTCTAACTCCCTGGCGAGGATAGCTACTTGCTGTATTAAGGCTGGAGGCAAATCACCACTACCTTCGATGACAGTTGCTATTTCTTCCTCTGTTCCCTGGGTGAGGGAAATTTTGGTAGGAATTTCCATTCTCTGTGTTGGGTGAGGGAAATTTTGTGTGGGATTTCCATTCTCCGCGTCCCCGCGTCCCCGTGTCCCCGTGTCCCCGTGTCCCCGCGTCCCCGTATCCCCTGACTCCTGGAGATACACTCGATATTGCTCCGGTGTCACTTGTCCTGATACTACCCTCG
>JAAHGR010000403.1 GCA_010672425.1 Symploca sp. SIO2E6 | reverse complement strand
CATCAGCCATGACCAAGAGCCAGGGAAAGAAAGGTTCCAAACCAGCATCAAAGAAGCGCACCACTCGGAAGTCTCGCACCGCTAAGCCCAATGCTATGCAGCAGGCAGTTAACAACGTCAATGGTCAATCTGAGTCAGATATGACAGCATTCCTAAATGCCATTGACAGTCGGTCAACCAAACGCGCTCAAGAGGTAGCCTCCGAAGCACTAGACATCATCGCTGACACACCCAATCGCTGCCTAGACCATTTTGTTGAGTTGGCGGGGGAGTACCAGGGTGACCCCAACTTTTTTCGCGGAATCGGTGAAGAATGGGCTGACGCTATATTCGGCGTTAGCTCGGCAGATGCAACCGAGCAAGACGATAGAGATATTAGCGTCGCTTAACAGTTTCTTCCTACTGATACTAGTGGGGCTTTTGATATATGGAGCAGCAACGTCAGACAACTCAAACCCCAGCAATCAAGTTCGTACTAACCAAGGAGGGGGAACTGAAATTCGCTGGACAGGTGACGGAGGAGAACGCCCACATCCTCAGTCAAGCGATTGACTCCAGTCACACCCGCGCTCAGATGGCACAGCAGATTCAATCAGCCCATCGCCGGGATTGGATTATCGAAGTGGTGATGGGGTGCGTTCTACTCTGTATCCTGACTGGCGGTGTTTCATTTACCGTCGTTCGTGGATTGCAGATGATTTTTTCTCAGCCAACAGAAGTTCAGCGATAAGCTTCGCTAAGTAATAAGTAATAAGTAATAAGTAATAAGTAAGAAATTAAGAACAGGAATAAAGACAAAAAAATAATTCACTCATTCACTCATTCTCTTCTTACTTATTACTTCAAAAAAGGGAGGTTAATTAATGTTCGATAATTTCTTGCCAGGTTTAGGTTCTGGGGGTAGTAGTGGCGGCGGTGGGCAGATTGTCCCCAGTAAGTTAGGTAGTGGTGGCAACTCGGAGATTGTTCATCTACAGAATGACCGGGAAGTGCTGGTGCAATATTCAGCACTCCCTTGGTACGCCAGTGCAGAAGAAGTAGTTGATGCAGCAGAAGCGGCGGGTGTATCAGAAGGACTAACCGACAGGTTGACTCGACTCAGTAAGCATCAGCTAGAGATGGCAACCAATGCAGTCAAACGAGCGAAAATCCGCACCAAGCACTCACAGAAGATGATGCGGCTGGAACAGCAGTGGATGCAAACTATGTCGCAACAAGGGAAAGCTGTCAGTAGCCACAGGTTGACTACAGGTGAGACTAAAGCTAACTACTCTGGCTACGATGCCGAGATGAAGATAGCTGAAAACGTTATTAATTTCTAGGTGCGATCGCAAAGAGGTAGAAAGTTGAAAGCACTATTCTATACCGGGCTTAGTTTTACTGGCTTCTCCCTGGTGCAGCTCACTGCTTTTACTGGGGTCGCATTCCCTGTCACCAGAGTGGGAGCTTTCCTGATACTGCTACTGATTGGCTGCATGATCGCAGCACTCGGACTACAGAACTGGGTTGGGCTATCGCTGAAAGGTTATGCCCACCGACACTCCACACTGATAGGGTTTACACCAGCGCTCATTGTAGGAGCGTTTTTTATTTTAGCGATCATTTGTGGAGTTTACATCGCATTGGGAGGTTAACGATGGAACAGTTGAAGCCAACCATCGAGGTTGAAAAGTTGACCTTGGCGGATTGGTTATCCCTGGCTCAGGCTATTGGCAACGAACCACTCTGGGGATTCTTCCGCTGGCTGGAATTGACTCCATCAGAAGTATTGGAGAGTTTGAGCAGGAAACAGGTTAAAGAGATTGCCGAGCGCCTCGACTATTCAATTGGGTGGATTGAATCGCGGATTACCGAATACTCGTAAAAAAAAGGTGAGGTGAAGGAGGAGGTAAAAGATGTTGTTTGATTTGGAACACAACACCATTGAGAAATTAGTGAGGAGAGAGCGGCAGATTCTAGCCGCTTTTGCTGTTGGTGCGCTCGTTGGTACTTTAACCCCACTACTCATGCCCAAGGTCGATAGAATCACCAAGCTACTATTCCTAAGTTACGGCACTGCCAGTTCTGCTGCCTTCACCGTCACCACCCACCTAATTCAACGGAAGGAGCGGATTTACGGCTCAATCGATAGGGCGCGGATGGAGGCACTCAAACTGCATATGCAGCAGGAGGTTGCCTACTCATCTTCTGTATCGAAGATTGGCGCTCAACGACGGTTAGCTCAATTCATAAACAATCTACCCTTCTGGGAACACGCGAGGTGGATTCAACAGTTTGGATTGGGTGGATTGATTGAGCCTCCTGCCATTGAAGCCACAGCAGAAGAACCACACTCCGCACTACCCGGTGTGGTCACAGCACCACCTCAATCATCATTGGATGACCTGGTTGGTGATGATGTAGCGATTGTACCTGATTACTCTTGGCTAGACCCAAAGTTCATCTGCTCAACCAAGGCAGTGTTCGGAGCAAGGGGAAGTGGGAAGTCAACCTATCTTAGCTTTGAGGCGATCGCCTGGACGCAGATTAATCCGGATGGGGAACTCAGAATTGGGGACATTCACTTTGATGAAGAGGAATCAAAGTGGTTACCAGGGTTGAGTGTGGACACACTTTTGTCCCAGTATGTGGCGACTGAACCACAACAGGTTCTAGCCTTGTTCCGTAGAGCCAGAACCTTACTTAGGGATAGGGTAAAACGCCGCGATCGCAAAAGCAAGCCATTCAAGTTTATTTGCGATGAGTTCGTGGGATTTATTTCGAGGCTGAGTAAGGCTGAGGTGGCTGAAGTCGTAGATATTATCCAGGAGAACAGCTTTGAAGCCAGAAAGTATGGCGTGGTCATAGTTTTGGGGCTCCACTCTCTGAAGAAAGGAGTCATCGGCATCGACTCATCTGCCCTGCTTTCTGGAATGAGCCTGATATGCCTGGGTAACAGTATTGCAGATCCGGCTACCAGATTCCCAGCCGACTTTAATGTCAAAGCTCTCTTAGCGGAACAGCAACAGGTAGCGTCCTTACTACAAGACAAGCAGGGACGTGCCTGTGTGGTGAGGAAGCTGGATGAGGGGATGCCACGAGTTGAGGTGCTTCCATACCTCGATCTTGACCAATACAGAGTGGGCGGTGAAGAGAGTGTGGGGGGAGAGGGAGGACAAGAGAGTGTGGGGAGAGAGGGGAGTATTAATTCCTCCCACACCCCATCTTCCTCTCCGGCTTCCCTCACTCTTGATCAGCTCATGGAGAAGATGATCGCGTGGATGCAGTCACTGGATGAACTTCCCTCCCCTGAGCAGGTTAAAGAGCAGTGGGAAAAGTTGAGCGGAAAAAGCCTAACCGATGACCAACTTAAGGCGGTTTGTAGTGGCTTGGGACTAAAGGACTGATGGGGTATTTCTGGAGAAATCTTGATTGGGATGTTCGCTATCCACCGAACTGGCTTCAACTGAGGTCAGCGGCGCACAAGCTTACTGGTGGTGTGTGTTGTTACTGCTGTAGTGCTACATCCACTACGGTACATCACACCCAGTACTGGTGGGTAAAAGATACGCCGGGGGTCAATATTTTTCCACTTTGTAATCGCTGTCATCGCTTAGCACACTCCCCTAAAAACTGGATAAAGCACCCAGGAAATCCCTTGTGGAAAAACCGAAACACCGTTGAGTGGGAAGCCAAGTTGAGGCGGGGTTTCAAGAAGTTGAGGAGATAGTTAAATGATTCAATTCTATGTGGGGTGTGACATCAACTGTTGCTTTTCATTTTCAAAGAAGCTTTGACAAAAAAGTAATGAGGTACATCCTTAACATGGCGCGGCTGAAGCTTATTGGTAAAGCGACCATAGTTAGCTCCTTCTTCTCCTGCTTGAAGAACCGATGCTTCCCAGTTATAAGTAGATAACAACTTTTCGGGTTCGTCACATCCATATTGCCAATGCTGAGACAATTTTCCAGTGCTTTTCCAGACAAAGTAAGAGTTAATTAAGTCAGCACCTAACCAACTCAGAGGTACGCTCAGTTGAGTAATTACCTTTAATAGTTTGTGTACTTCCTGGTCGCTTAAATAGTACAAAACTCCTTCCATCAACCATACTGAAGGAATTTCTACTTGGTATCCAGAAGCTATAAGTTGCTCAGCCCAAGGCTCTGTTAGATCTACGGAAATCAAATGGCGTTCGCATTTACTTTGTATGTCACCCAAAACAGATGTTTTATATTCCATTACCTCCGGACGGTCTAATTCATATATCTGAGTATCGCTTTGCCAAGGTAGGCGAAAAGCTCTGGTATCCATCCCGGCTCCTAGGATAACAACTTGCCGTATTGAAGCAGCTTCAGACATCAAAAAATCATCAAAAAAGCGTGTCCTTACGATAACTATAGGCGTACCGTTATCTTCGTACTTTTGAGCACTAGGCGTAATTTCAGCAATAAGCTCTTCTCCTGCTAGTTTGGCTGCTAGGGGGTCTTTAAACAAACCATCATTTCTTTGTGTTTCTATCGCTCTAACAGCAGCCATCATACGTGAAGATAGGCTGACTAAATCTTGAGTTTCAGACATTTTTACTGACCAATAGATTGAGAGTAATTCAATACAAGTTAAGCCATAATATAGCTAAAACTATCTTGTTAATATTACATTTTTGGAAAGCCATGTCAATCCTTTGCGGAAGTGAATCAATTATCAACCCCTTACAGAAAAGCAGCCTTAACAAGAAAGGACTGTGCGATTATGTCATCAATGTCGCCTCAGGTTGCTTGCATTCCTGTGTTTTTTGCTACGTTCCCTCAACCCCAGTAATCAGAACTAGAACGGCACATTTAAAGAATCAAGGTGTTGAAGATCCTCAAATGGATTGGGGGAAATACTTGTTTATTCGCGACAATCTTGTTGAGCAATTAGAAAGACAATTATCCGGAAAGAAAACCTGGTCAGAAACACCAGCGGGACGAGGGGTAGTATTGTTGTGTTCTGGAACAGACCCGTATCAAAACGGACAAACTGCCGCTATTACTCGTGCAGCAGTTGAGACTTTACTCAAGTACAACAAACGGGTGAGAATATTAACTCGCAGCCCTCTCTGGACAAAGGATTTAGATTTATTGGTTCATCCCGATGTGACGGTAGGTATGAGCATTCCTTACTTGGATGATGAACTGAGCCGTCGAATTGAACCCGGCGCTCCACCGCCATCGGTGCGCCTCAAAGCATTGCAGCAGGGTAAGAAAGCTGGATGCAGGCTCTATGTGGCTATTGCTCCGACACCGCCAACGATGGATTACGAATCATTCCTGGGCCATCTAGAAACCTTGTTAACCCTGGAGCCAGAAGTAATGTTTTGGGAGCCGATTAACGCCAGGGGTTCCAATGGGAAACGCATGATGGCTGCTGGCTTAGATTTTGTTCAATCTATCATGAAGCATCAAGACTGGGCAAAGAACTTTGTGAATCAGTGGAAGATGATCGAATATGCTGCCGATTGTCTTGGGTGCAGGAGTCGGTTGCACATTTGGACAGATTCGGGACTAAAAAATTATGTTGACTCCAAACTGTTGGAATATTGGTGGTACAAGCCGACTTTTGAGCATTGGGTAACTAGCTACCCAGTTACCCAGTCACCTAATCACCCAAGTATTCGCTAAAATAAAGCAATGATCATTTCAGTTTGTTCATTCAAAGGAGGGGTGGCTAAATCCACCACTGCCATGCATCTGGCGGCATACTTCCAGCAGAAAGCCCCCACGCTGTTGGTTGATGGGGACATCAATCGCAGCCTTATGAAGTGGGCAGCTAGGGGTAACCCTCCCTTCAAAGTAGTCAGCGAGAAGCAGGGGGTGAAGTATGCCCCATCCCACACCCACATCATTGTTGATACAGCAGCCCGTCCATCGTTTGAGGAACTTTATGAGTTGGTGGATGGATGCGACTTATTAGTTGTCCCCACCTCACCAGAAGCTTGGGCAATTGATGCCACCTTGGAGATGACTGGAGAGCTGAACCGCTTAGGCGCTAACTACAAAATCCTACTAACCTTGGTTCCACCCAAGCCTAGTAAATCAGAAGAGTTAGTGAGGGATGCGCTCACAGATGCTGGGTTACCACTATTTAAAACTTCAATCCGTAGGTTGGTGGTGTTTCAAAGAGCTGCATTAAATGGATTAACAGTTGCTCAAATGAGTAAGAGTTATGCAGGCATCGCCTGGAGTTGTTATAAAGCTGTTGGAGACGAAATCTGTGGCAAAAAAAGATGATTTTAAACAATTGATGAAAGCTGCCAAAGAGGGAGAGGCTAATGCTGAACAACTCCCTCAAAGCAAGCGCACATCTCCAGATTATGTGAAAGTAGGATTTCACCTACCAAAGAAACTGCACAAACGACTCAAGGTAATTGCGGCAGATTTAGAAAAGGAGATGAGTGATTGTGCTGCTGAAGCGATAGAAGATTGGTTAAAGAAACAATCCCACTAATGCCTCCCGATAATCTCGTTCAATGACTTTTTTTCGCTCCCATCTTTAAATGCTGCACAGCCTTCCGTTTAGCTTCCTCACCTCTCCTATCATATTTGGCAGTAGTTGTTGGTGAATTATGCCCCGCCAACTTCTGTACAGTGACCAGATCAATACCTGCGTCTAGTAAATCAGAGCAAAATGTACGCCTGAGGTCATGGGGACTAAACGATTCCACCCCAGACTGTTTTGCCCTTCTCTGCACAATCAACAACACTGCCTGGGGAGTCATTTGCCGCAGTGCTATCTTTCCATTTTTGAGAATGGGGTGCAGTAGTGAACCGGGTTCATAACCCCTAATCTCCAGCCAGGAAAGCACTAGAGGGATAACCTCCTGTGGTAGGTAAACCGTTCTGTCTTTGCCTCCTTTACTGGAGCGAATCTCTAGGGAACCAACTTCTCTTTCAAAATCCCCTAGTTTCAACTTCACCACTTCAGCTCGTCTCAATCCAGCTCCACGCAGAATACCTAGCAGTGCAGCATCTCTTATTCCTTGGGGAGTAAGATCCTCCTGGCAAACGTTTATCAAAGCAGCAATCTCATCTTGGCTTAAAGCACGACCCCTAAGCCGCTGATTAAGCCTAACAGGAGGTAGATCTACGGTAGTTTCGTATGTCTCAAGATTAATTAATCTAAGCTTGTAAGCCTCCCTCAATACTCGTCGCAAGGCACATATCATTTTCTTGACGGTAGTAGGCTCGTACTTCTCCAATAACGCCCCTTGCACCGCAGCTGTATGTTCG
>JAAHGR010000402.1 GCA_010672425.1 Symploca sp. SIO2E6 | reverse complement strand
GGGTAACAAGGTACTTATTGTCATTAGTGAGTAATTATTGAGAATATAACTATTATTTTAGCATACCATACGATAGCTCAAAAGTTTATTCAGTAAAGGGTTGAGCCCTTTTTGTCACCCCGTCAGTTCGCCAACAACATCATTAATTTCAAGGCTCATAGCTCAAGTCCGTTAAAACGGACTGAAAATAGATAATTATATCAAATTCGGTTTAGTTACCCCCGTTTTTAGACAACCGCCAAACCCTGTAGAGACGTTGCATGCAACGTCTCTACAGGGTGCGATATAACGGCTCTCTGGAAAAGCTCTAAACTCACATCAAGAGGTTTCCATTCAAGTTGATTTCCCAGCGAGTGGGAAGGTTGCAGATTTAGAATATGTTACCTCAGCTAATACAAAGTTTCCATTCAAGTTGATTTCCCAGCGAGTGGGAAGTCTTTCCATCATCAGTATTGCTGGCGTTCAACCTGCTTTCGGGCAAAAGTTTCCATTCAAGTAGTTTTCCCAGCGAGTGGGAAGTTGATAACCTCCGTAAGGTTATAATCCAAAATAATCTATGTTTCCATTCAAGTAGTTTTCCCAGCGAGTGGGAAGGTTGAAGGCATCGAAGAAGTCGGAGACGCAACCGTTTCCATTCAAGTAGTTTTCCCAGCGAGTGGGAAGCGTTCGGGGAGTATAGCAATATCTTGAGGAATATTCCGTTTCCATTCAAGCAGTTTTCCCAGCGAGTGGGAAGAGCTCGTTCAGGGGGCCTTGCCCCGTAAGGGTTTCAGCCGCCAAATCGACGCACCTCTAATTATAGCAGTACATCTTGCCAAAATTTGCAAAAAATACACCCTTCAAATCCTCTCTCCGTAAGGCATCGACGCACCTCAACGAGAAATATAGGGTTTCAGCGATTGGGCGAGTGGTATCGATTTTTTGATTGAAAGGCTTGTCTGGTGAGGTTTTCAGGATAATTTTTACACAATTCCCTTCCGCGTCTCTATTGGCGTAGCACACCTAATACCATTTACAAAAAGTAGCTGGAGACTTAGTTGAAACCCACATTCCGCACGACAAAATGTAGTATATCATGTGTCAAAAGAAAACTAAGCAAAAATACTGGGAGCATCCCATTTTGGCACGTTGGCTCCTTTAATGTGGCTGAAACCCTTGCAGTTTCCTTCTTTGGGTGATGCTTTTTCCAAAATGGGATGCTCCCAAAATACGAGCGTGAAGTTACCAATTAATTTGCACCCCTTCAGGAGCTAAAATCAAGTCAGAAATAGAGACGATCTCTTTTAAACTGGAGTTTAGACACTCCTGGGATTTCCCAAGAGTGCGATTGCCTAAGGCACCACCGTAGGTGCTCACTAATTCCAAAGCCTGCGATCGCTAATCCCAAAGCCTGCGATCGCTAATCCCAAAGCCTGCGATCGCTAATCCCAAAGCCTGCGATCGCTAATCCCAAAGCCTGCGATCGCTAATCCCAAAGCCTGCGATCGCTAATCCTAAAGCTTGCGTGTAACCATTGCCAAACCGTGCTCAAGGGGGAACTGGTCGTCCTTAGCACGAAAGTGTCTCACGAGTATCGGAGTCCTATCCTTTTTTGACTAAAATTAGCCACGAAAAACCTCAAAGGATGACCCTGAGCTCCGCCTTCATAGTAACCAAAACTCACTCAGACAGAAGAGAAACTGAGGCACTTCATAGCAGATAGTAGCCTTGACAAGCGGGGGGGAAAAACTTTAATAGGGATAAACGTTCATCAGACAAGTTAGAAATCTCAACAGTTTGGTGAACAAGCAAAACATGAATTGACTGAAAACATTGAAAAATCCAACGTAATGTGGGGCTCTGAGTTGGATGATTTAGTTGGTTGGGAACTCTCGAATTACGCAGTTGTAAAGTTTGACGTAGTTGGCGTTGACCAAGAGTATAAACTAGCAGGCATAAGCCCATAATAAAGCCTAAAGCTTCAATCCGTTTTGGCGATTTGAGAAACACACTATCAGTAAAGAACATTGGGTCTTTAAGAAAACGAAAACCTCGTTCTACTGCTTGTTGTTCTTTGTATTTAGATAACATTTCTTCTGCGGTTAAAATGTTGCTGTCGAGGACATTAGTGGCAATAATAAAACGTCCTGCCGAATGACGAATGGGCTTGACTTTTTCTTCACACAGACTCACTGTTCCTTGCACTCGGTAAGCTTCAGTTGTGGCAAATTTACAGTTTTTATTGGCAACAACTTCAATTTTAATATTCGTTAAGTGATGATACTTTGACTTCTTGAGAAGCTTCTTTGCCATCTTTTGCGCATCGGGAATACAGGCAAAGGTTTGGCGATTTAATTGTCGCAGTTGTTTTTCAGCTTCTTGGGCTTCTTTTTGAATATTTTTTTCTAATTTATTTAAGTCAGCTTCTCGACGTTTTTCGCTTTCAACCACTAACCATCTTTGCTTAATACCGCCATAAGTTTTCGTAACTTCTTTGTAGCGATATCCTTTTAATTCGCTTGCCTTTAACTCTTGTTGACTAACCTCCTGAACCAGCTTCAAAGCAGCTTTAACTCTCAAGGGGACACGACTTAACCAAGAGATACCTTGACTTGATTGTATATTTTCTTGGCTGAAAAATGCACTATCTAATACAATCAAGCTGTCCCACTTCAGTTGTGATTTGTAATCTTGCATTATTTGTGCAAATTGCTGCTGATCTGATTCATTCCCCGAACCTATTCTCATCCATAACGGTACATCACCATCAGCGCTACTAACTAAATTCATCATGAATTGCTTTAAATCCGGTCTGTGGTTTCTCGAATAGCCGTAGGTGATTTTGATTTCACAGGGGTTTGGTTCTTTTTCTGAAATCTCATAATTTGTTTCATATTCTCCTTGCACACTGAATGAACTTGAATCAAGCGTGAACTTTTTCTACCTCAATTTTATATTTTTTTACTACTTCTATGACAATTGATATAAATATTTGATTTAATCCGGTTTGATACAGGCTGTCTAGCACTCTTCCCAAGCGGTCATCGTTCAAATATTCTGCTTTTATTCCCTCTCCCAGCAGATGTTCTATTGCTTTTCCTTCCCAAAAACGACTAAATAGATATAACGGTGATGACACTAAACCTAATCCGTTCAGTATCATTCCTTTAACAACTTGACCTGCACTAATTTTCTGGTGAACATTTTCTCCTAGACGTTCATTGATGAGCGCTACTATTCCGATTTCATCTACCAGCCCAGCCACCAAGCCTAAATGGTCTAGATTACTGACTTCTATTGACATGATTGAAAGGGAGTTGTCTCTATTACTGACTTGATTTTCTCTCATGTGGTGTACTTTGTCTTGGCCGCAAACCCTAAGTATTTTTGCTTAGTCTTCTTTTGACACATGATATACTACATTTTGTCGTGCGGAATGTGGGTTGAAACGATCATTCTCGGTACTTTTTGTATCACACAATACAAACATTTCAATTGTCGCTTGTGAGCAAAAGTTTTGTATCTACTCCCCATATCCAACCATGTAGGGGCGGGTTCGCTCAATATCTTTCTCTTCAACGATAACTTAAACAAACCCGCCCCGGCGTCTGGTGAGCTCATCTTGGGTTATACCGGGGCGGGTTTATTTCATTGGCTGGTCGATGTGCTAGATGGCTGGTGAACCCGCCCCTACAGAAACTTTCTCCATTGTTGGGTTACGAAGAAAGCTTCACCCAACCTACTTATTCCATCATTGTAGCTGTGTCGCGTCATTAGTGGCGTGACACACCTAAAAATGTAGGTTGGGTAGAGCGATAGCGAGACCCAACACAACCCGCTCCAGCGTTGGGTCTCGTTGCCTCGACCCAACCTACATCTATTTAATCATTTTAAGTGTGTCACTACGGTGTTTTATAAATTTATCGCTAGGTTTAGTAAGATGCGATCGCTTTTTCTAATTCCTGGTGTACTTTGGACATGAGGCTGGCTTCTTTTAATGAGGTGAACGGTGGTTTGGGTTCAGCAATAAAGTTGAGACAGCCTAAGACTCTGGCTTCCCAGTCAGTTCTATTAACGGTATCCCAAGCCTTAAAAAGGTCTGGCTGTTGCAAACCTTGTAAGCAATGAAAAGTCGAATTCCTCTCAGCTATTATGTCTCCAGTAACTATTTGAATATCGGAGTTATGCTTCCATCTATTTTGTTCAGATTCTTGAAGTAAGCTAAATAAAGGCTTGCCAAACAAACCTACATTCTTAAACTTAGAGCTTTTATTACTATCAAACCATTTCTGTAAATTTTGAGGTAGGTTTCTGTCAGTAAAATAGGGTGTTTTGGGTTGTTTAGGATTAGAGTATTTGATTTGGACTTTATACTTAGATAAAGCCCATTCTTTAATTAGTCCCTCTAATGCACGGAAGCTATGAAATAATGCTTCTACTATATTTTCCTGTTCTAGCCTTACTACTCCTAGATAAGCTGCTTCATACGCCGTCCACCACCAGTTTATTTTCTTAGTACGTTCTTGAATTTCCTTAAGAAATTGACCACCTGGATACTGCAATAGTTTGTCAGCAAATTCCTCAAATTCAGCAAGGTTCCAGAGAATTGCTGCATCCAATAATATCTTTATTTCAGGCTCAAGGTAAGACTCTAGTAACTCTTTGACTCCGGAATAGTCATGGCGATCAAGCAGTGCTTTAGCTTCTTGTTTGCGGATTCCTCGTAGGTAAGTTGATCTATCCAGAATTTTAGTTAGTTTTGAGTCCCGCTCACTACTAACTAAAAACTTAACCTGTTGTCCAAATCTCAGCAGAATTTCAAACTGCACTGCTGAAGAAATGGCGGGAGTGCCTGCTTGATGGCTAACGTAAATGGTTGAGTCAGGGGGAAAATCGAAGTTCGAGAATCCTTCTTGAATCAATTTCAGCACACTATCCCAATCATCTAAACCTTTAGTAGAAGACTTTGGCTGAAGTAAGAGAGGTTTAATTTCAGCTTGGGGAAATTTGTCTTTGAGATAGGTTGTTATCAGAGGCTCAAGGTTACAGGTATCTTGCCAATAGGGATCATGTTGCGATTTCCCTGTTTCTGAACTAAACACTGCCTCCTGATCAGTCAAAATCAAGATAATCTGCTCTATTACTTCATCCTGAATTTGTCCAGTAAAGTTATCTAGCAAGGGAAATACCAAATCTCCCCAATACTCCTGTGCTTGGGGTTGGCTATAAACTTTACCTAGAACTCTTGCTGGAACGACAAAGCGTTTATCAGTCCCATCTACAGGTGAAAAGCCACGACCAAGCTGAGGTCTGACAGTTTGGCGCAGATTTTGCCAATTAGCTTTCGTCTTAAGTTGAACGTCGCTGTTACCGGTGGTAATAATCCAAATGCTCATAGTTCTGATTGACCCCCCCAAAGTAGGTTAAACTTGCTCTTACTAGCCAAAAAATCTAGGAATTGCTTGGTGTCTTCTGAGTCGTCAGGGAAGATCGTTAGTAACTCAATGTATTCATCCCGGAGACGAATTAGTTTACCGGACTTATTTTTAACATACCGAGGATACATGCGATGCCAAATTCGCCCCACTTGACTATCAAATCCTCTTTTAGCTGCCCATCCAGTGAGTTCTGAATTTTTGATCGACTGTTGAGCAAAATAGTTACCGTGAAACCACTCTACAGCTTGACTATCCCTCTTATCTTGAGCAATATGTCCCCAAACTTGAACTTTTTGCGGATGCCAGGTTTCCCGCCAGTCTTGGACATAGCCGTTAGGTTGATAGCCTTCTGATTGCAGCCAAGCGATCGCAGTTTCTTGGGTTTTTTGCAAAAATAGGGCGATGGTACTTAAACTAGAGGCATTATTGATAACCCACAGCTTTTCTGATTCTGGCAAAAATTCCCAGTGACAACCAATCATGGGTTTATCTCCTCTTTGGAAATAATTCGGATAAAACAGTTTGTGGTGAACCCGTCGCCAAGATTTGCCAAAGCCACCCAGTAACATGGAGAAGCGCAGTAGATATCCCAGGAACTTTTTCTGGTCTTTGGAGATGTCGCCAACCCGCAATAACTCTAACTTGCCGACTTCCAAGTTGTAGGTTGGCATGGAAAATGGTCTACTTTTTGGTCTGTAGGTATGTTCTCCTAACTGTAACTCATCTTCATCTGCGGTGAAGGCAATGCCGACTTTGCCGACGGTTGCTTCCTGATTAATTCCTCCCCAAATGGTTTGAGTTAAAGTTTGGGCTACTGTTTGATTAGTTATCCCTGCTAAGAGGCGTAAGGTATGTCCCCGCAATACGGCTTTGAACATATTGGGGCGAAATTCCCCTTTTTTATTCAAAAGTTGAGCAGTGAGTCCTTGTCCGCTTAAATAAGCAGAGAGGATGGTGCGCTCAGCATTAATGGGGGTGATAGAATCATCTGGGTTAACTTTGTCAACGTAGCCGTAACCAGCACTCACCCGTGAACCTAGTCCAAAAGCGATCGCGTTTTCCCAGATTGACCAAATTTTCTGCCATTCTTCTTGACTCAGTTGTTCGGTACTAGAAATTCCGAATTTAAATCTGGGTTGGTAAAGGGAGATTTGCACATTGGCTGTATGACTGGCGCGATTGTCCATTACCTGATAGGGTTGTTGACCATGAACCACATCAACTAAGCGATCGCGTTTTGCCCAAGATGCCATATCTATGGGGTAACCACCGTGAAAGCGGAGAATTCCCGGTACGGTTTTCGTCTCACCTTGGTCTGTTTTCTCTTCTCCACCACAATAGCGTAAGCCTTCTGCATCGGTTCGGCAAGCTCGATTAAAGGCTCCTTTCATACTCGAACCTGGGAAAAACGGTAATCCTTTAGCACCAATTACTGGACGAATGACATCTTCATCTTGGCCACTATTGGTAATTAAGCGCCAGCGAATTTGATAGGCTTGGGTTTGGACATGAGCACCAAACTCCGGCAACTTGACTTTTGGTCCTACCCGTTTCTGCTTCCAAAGGGGAATCTTATCATCAGCGGCTTTTGGTGCCGGGGGACAACCATCTAACCATTGATCGATCCAATTTGAGGCTGGTTCTACATTACCTGCATATTGAATTTTCCCCCGTTCCGGAATTTGAGCTTGGAACATTAAGGGAACACGCTTTGCCTCTTCACTACTCATGACTCATCCCCCTCTATAATATTATCTGCTTTGACGGGTTTATAGCGTTGTGACCACCAAACCATACAGTCGCACAGTTGAATTAGTACTGCTAAAGCTAA
>JAAHGR010000401.1 GCA_010672425.1 Symploca sp. SIO2E6 | reverse complement strand
ATTGGCTGAAGCATAACCATTGTGACTAATATCTTCGAGTTTTTGGCGTTGCTCTGGATGAAGCAGAACTTTATCATGACGACCTCTACCCATAATTTATCAAGGTATTTTCTTAGATATTCTATTCTACCATTTTAGCTGTGTCACGCCAGTAGTGGCGTGACACACTTAAAATGAGGGAATAGATTTTGGCTCAAACCCTTATTTGACAAAGAAGCCGTCGATTTCCTATTACACCATTTTAGCTGTGTCACGCCAGTAGTGCCGTGACACAGTTAAAATGAGGGAATAGATGTAGGTTGGGTCGAGGCAACGAGACCCAACGCTGGAGCGGGTTGTGTTGGGTCTCGAAGAAAGCTCTACCCAACCTACCTTTTTAGGTGTGTCACGCCTGTCGTTTGAGATTTTTTCAACCACGATGCAAAACTTGAGTACCTTGATGGACAGTTTTCACCCATTTCAACCGTTTAGGACGTACAGACATCCGAGCAGTAGTAGCAACTATCACCAAAACCCAGTGGAGTAAATAAAAGTTACCCCTGAGAGTTTGCCAGAGGATCATCAGGAATTGCGAGAAAGTAAGACGTTTGTTTCTAGAGGTGCGGCACAATCCAAGAAACATCGCAATTACAGGGAAAGCTACAGTCAATCCAGTTAAAGGAGTAAGGAGGGGTAGACGGCTGCGAGCGATCACCATTAGTAAGTCTGGTATCATCGCAGTAGGCAACAGATACTGCAGAAGCACAAAGGCAAATAAATCTATTGTCTTCCCTATACCCAGACGATTACTAGCAATTAAACGCCAATAGTCTAAATAGCGTTGATATCCTCCTTCAGCCCAGCGGTTACGCTGATGCCAGAGTGACAAAGCTTTGGTGACGCCTTCTTCTTCTACACAGGGATAGTTGAGAAAGCCAATATCCCAATTATTTAGATGCAACCGTAAGGTTAAATCTAAATCATCGGTAATCGTTTGCTCATTCCAGCTGCCACAACTCTCTAAGGCAGTACGCCGGACAAATTGGCCATTACCCCGTAGCTCGCCAATGCCACCAATAGCAGTGCGCTGCTGTTGCATGCAACTATCCAAGATCATTTCTGTCATTTGCGCTTTTGTCCAAAAATTCTCAGAGGAATTAGCGATGGCTTTGCGCACCTGCACTGCTCCTATTGACTTTTGGTTAAACAAAGGCAGAATACGTCTGAGCAAATCCTTGGGGACGTGAGCATCGGCATCAAACACCCCGACAACTTCTCCTGTGGTTAGGGGCAGTACCTGATTGAGTGCCCCTGATTTACCACCACCAGCATCAGCAGTTCGATGCAGTACCTTGAGCTGATCGTATTTGCAAGAGAGCTGCTCTAATAAAGTTGGTGTCCGGTCAGTACTATGATCATTAACTACCCAAAGTTCATACTTGTCTTTCGGGTAATCTAAATTACATAGCATTTCCACTAAATTCTTGATCACAGCTTCTTCATTCTTAGCCGCAACCAGCAAGGAAACATGAGGAAAATCAGCTTGCTCTTCGTCACATAAGGGTTCAGGTGCTCTTAAGGGTCGAGCTAGGAATAACTTGAGCATATAAATTCCCAGGAGTGCCGCCAAACACCAAACTAACCAGGAGCCCCAGGAAACTAAATGTAGGGTAATAGTACTACCCCAAACAATTGTTAAGGTCAAAGCTGCTTTGCGTCGGCGTCCTTCTTGTCCGTGTAAGAAGAAGTCGCTTTTAAAATCATCATCTGACAACTCAGATAACAGAGAGCCAATCGGATCAAGCTCACTCCCACCATCATGTTCTGACCAGGAATTCTCCGGCATAGGTTACTTAGTTCAACTATCCACAATCATTAATATCCATCAAGCAACTGGGTATAAAGAGTACACTGCCTATTCTCTAGTCTTCCAACAACAAGCACTAATCGTGCCGTGTGACCCATCTTCCTTGTCTGGCTATCGTAAAGTAATTATACCGAAGATTGTTAAAATTCTTATATTTTAATGGTAATTTTTCTCATAGAGCCCCAATTCCGTAATTTTGTGCTACTTGCCAGCTTTTTGCGCCAGTGGGAAATCCCTAACACCTAATACTGACCTTTCCATGCAGCCGCATCCCACTCAGGTTATGATTGGGAGAAGCTTACAAATCCTACTTGCTCAATTCAAATAGAAGGAGTGCGAATGCCGCAGAAACGCAAAGCCCTGATTCTTACGTCTCCTAGAGAAATGTGTTTCCAAGAAGAGACTCTCGAACCGTTAGGACCGAAGCAGGTTTTGGTTCGATCTGTCTTGACAGCTTTTAAGCATGGAACTGAGATGGAGGGTTATCATGGCTCCAGTCCTTTCCTCAAAAGAAGCCTAGACCACGAATTGCGTATTTTCCGAGACAACACTGAAGATGCCTCCAGTATCCTCTACCCAGGTACCCTAGGAAATATGACTGTTGGTACTATTGAAGAAGTAGGTAGCGAGGTGGATTCCTTCAAAGTCGGAGATCAAGTCTTTGGCTGGCTGCCAGTAGCAGACTATCATGTCAGTTCTGATGATCAAGTTTTTCATTTGAATGGATTAACACCTGAGCAAGCTTTGTGCATCGATCCTGCCAACTTTGCTATAGGCGGAGTACTCGATGGAGACATTCGCTTCCGTGAAAAAGTTCTAGTTACAGGGTTAGGTGCGATCGGTCTTTTGGCTGTTCAGTATTGTAAACTGCATGGGGCAACAGTGTACGCCTCTTCCAGCTTTCCTCAACGTCGTGAACTTGCTACTAAGTACGGAGCAGATAAAGTTCTCAACAGAAAAGATTACAAAGATTTGGGATTAGCAGTTAAGGAAATGACTGATGGAGGTGTTGATGCAGTCATTGAATGCTCTGGATACTACATTCAACTCAAACATGCGATGCGGGCAGTACGTCAATGTGGCAGGGTTGTCTGTGTTGGTTTTTATTCCGGTGGTGCAACTGACTTGAACCTAGGAGAAGAATTTTTCCATAACCGCCTGACTTTACTGGCTTCTTTACCGGATGCTTATTGGAATAATCCAGTCCGAGGTGAAACCCCTCTCTATCCACGAGAACTTCATCAGCTGATCATTGAAGACTTTAAGGAAGGACGCCTGAATATTGAAGGACTCCTTGGAAAAGCTGAGCCTTTTAGTAAAGCCCAAGAAGTGGTGGAAGCTATCTCTGAAAATCCTACTAATGTGATTAAGGCGACTATCAAATATTGAGGGAGCAGCATTCAGCTTCGATCCCCCTCCTGTCCCTCTTGGATCCCCCTCCCGTCCCCCGATGGGATCCCCCTCCCGTCCCCCTTAATAAGGGGGAAGCCAGAGGATGCTTCCCTTGAGGTTCCACGGGAAGCCAGAGGATGCTTCCCTTGAGGTTCCACGGGAAGCCAGAGGATGCTTCCCTTGAGGTTCCACGGGAAGCCAGAGGATGCTTCCCTTGAGGTTCCACGGGGAAGCCAGAAGATGCTTCACTTTTAGTTTAAATCCGGTCCCCCCCTTAATAAGGGGGGTTAGGGGGGATCCCAACACTTAATACTTGTAACTAGCAACTTACGTTTGCTAAAAAGCCAACAGATTACGAGGCTTGATTGAAGGAAATTGGCTTGCCAGTCTCTGCGCTTTCGTATATCGCATCAATCAATTGCATGATTTTGATTGCCTCGGTCCCATTGGCCATATGAGGTTTATCGTTGATAATCGCATCAATAAAGTAGTACATAGCAGTAGGACATAAATCCTGACTCACGTCATCGATATTGAGCGAATAAGAAATACCATTCGATTCATAAAAGGTTTTAGCATTGAACGTATATCCTTGATTGATATTTTGCTCAAGAATACCTTCTTTTTCCCCCAGTAGCCTGAATTCAATTAAGTTACTCTCTAATATATTTGCCGCCCAACTTACCTGGAGCATCAGGCTAGCATTATTAGTAAATTTAACAAAGGCTTCAACGGTATCTTCTACATCAAAATTTGAACCGGATGCTTTAGCAACTTTTTGGCAGATGTGATCATGAGTAGAAGCAACAACTGATTCCACTTCTGGAAAATCCATTAGCCATAAAACCTTGTCAAGACAATGGACACCAATATCGATGAGAACACCTCCTCCAGACATTGATTTCTTGCCAAACCATCCCCCAAACTGGGAAAACCCACTGATATTACGTAGCCAATGGCAAGAAGCTGAGTAGATATCTCCCACTAATCCTGCATCTATCCGTTGTTTCAAGGCAACAGATTGGGGGATAAATCGGTAGGAATAATTCACCATTAAACGTTTACCGGTTTCCTCGGATTTACGCTGCATCTCTATCGCTTCTTGGGCATTCATACCGATAGGCTTTTCACAAAGCACATGTGCCCCCTTATCCAAGGCCAACATCGTCATATCTTTATGAAAGCGATTGGGAGTGGCAATACTAACAATGTCTAGATCTTCCTTCTCCATCATTTCTTCATAGGATGTGTACCTAGAATCAACACCATATTGATTACCAACACGCTCCAACACTTCGGGGACAATATCGCAAATTGCCTTGATTTTTGCCTGAGGATGTGTTAGGTATCCATCAATATGATCGCACCCCATGCGCAGCCCAGCGATACCGATTTTTAGTTTGTCGTTCATGTGAATTTAACTCTGTTCGTCGAAAGATTACCAGTGTGAGAGATATTTACTAACCAGCTCAGGAGAATTTTACCATTGTCCTGCTGCCTAAGCATCATGTTTGAAATAAATACATATCTAAAAAAATAATTAAAATTACCTTTATCCAAGGTTTTTATGGTAGGTCATCGTATGATAAACTTAAAATATCTCAATTAACTGAGCATTCACTATAGTGGCTAGTATTTGTATCAAATTTGACAAAAGCTCTACGGGTTTACAAATATGAAAGATCTTCAACCCCGCATTAGCATTGGCTTGCCAGTATATAACGGTGAAAAATTTCTGGAAGCGTCCCTGAATTCTCTGTTAGCTCAAACCTTTAAAGATTTTGAGTTGATTATTTCAGACAATGCCTCTACAGACCGAACCAGAGAAATTTGTCAGGCATACGCAGCCCAAGACAAACGCATCCGTTATTACTACAATCAGGAAAATCGTGGTCCTGCCTGGAATTACAATCGTGTCTTTGAGTTATCTCGTGGTGAATACTTTAAGTGGGCGGCTCATGATGATATCTGTGCTCCAGAATTTCTGGAAAAGTGCACTGAAGTACTCGATAACCATCCTTATGTCGTTCTGTGCTACCCCAAAACCAAGATTATTAATGAATTTTCTGAGTTAATACAAAACTACAACGTAGAGCTTAAAACCTCTTCACCAAAGCCTCATGAGCGTTTTTATGACCTTACCCGTCTTCATCACCGCTGCTATCAGATTTTCGGTGTGATCCGCAGCAGTATTCTTAGCAGTACACCATTGATTGGCAATTATGCCGGTTCAGATCGAGTATTATTGGCAAGACTCAGTCTGCATGGTCAGTTTGGTGAACTCCCTGAATATCTGTTTTCTGCCAGGAGGCATTCCCAACAATCCATAGAAATTCTGTTTAACCCAAAGCGCAAACTAACGAGACTTCATCAGTACTCGGTATGGTTTGATCCAGCCAACGCTAGTCGTATTATCTTACCCAATTGGAGAATTTTCCACGAGTATTTAATGTCTATCCAGCAGGCTCCATTAAGTCTGTATGAGAGAATATGTTGCTATCTGCAAATGGTACATTGGTTAAGTGCTTACTGGAACTGGGCTAAGTTGGGAAGAGATCTGCCCATAGCTACTATACAGCTATTGGGACACGTTTATAAAAACCTTAATAACCAGAGGCATAAAAACAGTGAAGATTGCTTTGGTTGCACAACCCCTAGATCTGGTTATTCATCCCTCTCGCAACTCCCTAGGAATTTGGATTTATGAGGTAGCAAACCGCTTAGCTCAATTTTGTGATGTTATTGTTTATACAAAAAAAGGTCGCTTACAGCAGAAAGTTCTAGAGGAAAAAGTAGTAAGGGATGAAAGAGTTGATTATCAACTAGTACCGATAGCTTTTGATCGAGTTTTGCTCAAGCTGCTCCCACCATGGGTAGGAAGCGGTAATCCTAAACATCCTCTCTTTGCTTCCAAATTGTACTACTTAGGATATGCTTTGCAAGTAGCGATTGACTTGAGGAAACAGCAATGCGATGTGGTTCACCTGTTCAACTTTTCTCAGTTTGTTCCGATAATCCGTGCTTTCAATCCCCACCTCAAAATCATCTTGAGGATGAGTTGTGAATGGTTAACGCAACTTGATCATTCAATGATCCAGCAGCGGCTTAGAGAAGTCGATCTGCTCATCGGCTGTAGTGACTATATCACGGAAAAGACCCGCAATAGTTTCCCAGAATTTGCTAACCGTTGTCAGACTCTTCTCAATGGTAGGGATGTCAATTACTTTGTGCCTAGTAAGAGTCAGAGCAAAACTGCAACCAAGGAGATTAAAAAATTACTCTTTATTGGGAGAATTTCTCCAGAAAAAGGAGTACATGTCTTACTAGACGCTTTTGCCAAAGTGGTAGAGTCCTACCCTCAAGTACAACTAGAAATTGTCGGTTCCCGAGGAGTAGTCCCCAAAGAATTTATGGTTGAACTGAGCGATAATCCTCTTGTGCAAAGTTTAGCATCATTTTATACTGAAGATTACTGGTCACATTTACAGAACAAGCTTACGGGTGAGCTAGCCAAGAAGGTGTTTTTTAGCGGTTATACTCCGCACTTTGAATTAGTTAACCGTTATCAGAACTCAGATATTTTTATCTTCCCATCGGTATGGGATGAGCCATCCGGGAATCCCCCGATTGAAGCAATGGCAGTAGGAGTGCCTGTAATTTCTACACCAACTGGTGGTACAGCTGAATATGTCGCAGATGGTAAGACTGGTTTATTAGTTGAACCGGGCAATGCTACAGCTTTAGCCGCAGCAATCCTGCGCTTGCTGGAGCATGAAGATTTAAGGAAAGCGATGGGAGAAGCTGGACGACAGCGGGTTGTAGCATTGTTTTCTTGGGAACGAGTTGTGGAGGATTTGTTATGTAAGTATGAACAATTGGGAATTGGGGATTGAGAATTGGGAATTGGGAATTGGGGATTGGGGAATTGGGAATTGGGGATTGGGGATTGGGAATTGGGAATTGGGGATTGGGAATTGGGGAATTGGGAATTGGGGAATTGGGAATTGGGAATCGAATATGGGATATTTGTAGA
>JAAHGR010000400.1 GCA_010672425.1 Symploca sp. SIO2E6 | reverse complement strand
AGTCTCTCTCAACTGGATTAAGGATGAACCGAGATCTAAATGGTGCTCGTGGGATTTTCCTACGGGCATTGGTTGATACGCCTTGGTTGAGAAAACATCTCAACTTATGTGTTTGTTAGCAAATGTTAGCAAAAAAGTATCGGTAGATGGTGAAACTGCACAGTTGACACTACAAATTCACAAAATTACTGGGGATGTTGTTTATGAAAAGGTACTACTTGCTAATTAGCTATCAGCACCTCAGCACCTCAGCACCTCAGCTTTTTGTCTGAAGGCTGAAGGCTGAATGCTGAAGGCTGAAGGCTGAGGTGCTATTAAATAGCACGGCTAGCCTTAGTCATGTAGCTGCGCCAAAACCCAGCAAGTTCCTGAGCTTGCTCTCTCCACTCTTGGCGAATTTGATACATCCGGCGGGGACGTCCTCGCCCTTCTACTTTTTTCCAGTATCCGGAAATAGCACCTGTTTCCTCCAGAAACTTGAGTGCGCTGTAGAGGACAGTATCAGAGAGTCTATAGGTTGGGTAATCTCTTTCTAGTTGTTGAATCAGTTGTGTTCCGTAGGATTCCCCTTGTAACAAGACTGACAGCACATAACATACTGCCAATTCCTTGTTGAGATAGTTAGGAGGAGGGTCCTGGAAAAACTGATAAATATCATCAAATTTCATCTGCATAGCCTGCTGAATATCCCAGTCAACTGGAATGGGAGAGTTTGCCTAGAACTAACGATGGCTTCAACACCCTGGGAAACTCATACGACTTGCATATGTTTTGTGCAAAACAAGCACTTTAGCCGCTCATATAGACCTCAAACTCATAGCTTGAAAGCCTTGATTATTCTACGATTCATTCGTTAGTTCGGTTAAGTCAGATGCAACACAGCCGAATAATCAAGATCAATTTTAACCAAGAGGCTCAAGCACCGTCCAACAGTACATATTAGCCTGATTTCTCCTAAATTGGAACCCCAGAGGTGACTTTTACCCTTTTTGGGATTAACCACTCAAGTAAAGTCAGATTAGGTAAAGTAAGGGATAGAGAAGATCTCTTACTTGCTCCAATTGACTATTACTGATTGAAGTTGCTCTAACAACTCCAAAGGGTGACTCTCAAGGAGAAAGGTAGCCTGCCTGTAAGAAAGTTTGAGCGATCTTAATGATTTCAGACTGCTTAATCAGTATTCAAGAGTATATTTGCCGAATCGGGATGTACTTCCATTTTTTCCTTGGATCCTCGGCTTAGGAAAGTGTGGAAAGTGTGGGGAGTGTGGGAGGTGTGGGAGATGTAGAGAGAAAGAGTGAGTAATTACCGAATACCCACATTCAGCCAACTTTCGAGGGAAAATAGAATTGATCTAGATTATGGCTTAAACCCCCCTGTTCCCATGCGAGAACAACCTGACGATTATTCACTCCCTTCTTCCTCAATGCAAAAGCAACCTGACAATGCTCCAGTCCCCCCAGCTCTTCAACGCATTGCCTCAATGCTACGCCTAAGCGGTTTGGTTACCTTCTGGCTCCAGTTAGCCTTTGGAGTTATTGCCTTGGTACTTTTGGCAGTCTTCACGGCTTCTCGGGGTAGTAGCGATCCTAATGTTCCAGGAGGTGGTGGGGGCACTGGATTTGGTATCTTGTGTGCTCTGTGCGGACTGATCACTCTGGGTATAGGAGTTTATGTAGCCTTCCGTTACATGCGTTTTTCTGCACAGCTGCAAGCTGCTAACAGTGCTAGAAGACCTAGTAAAGCAGAAACCTTGCAATTGCTCAAGTTAGGACTGATTACCAATTTAGTAGGCATGTTTTTCACTATTTTGGGTTCAGGAGCAATTGTTGGTAGCCTCCTAACAGCTGCTTTAGAAGCACCCCAAAGTGGAGGTATTCTTGAAGCCCGTCGGTATGTCAATCCTGTCGATTTATTTGGCGTTCAGGCTAACATCATCACTGTGCTGGCTCATTACATTGGCATCACCGCTGCTATTTGGCTGTATAGTCGAGTGAATCGATGAGTGCTTAGGTGTTAGGTGGTAGAGCCGTGGAACAGGCAAGATGCCTGTCAGTGGAACAGGCAAGATGCCTATCAGTGGAACAGGCAAGATGCCTGTCAGTGGAACAGGCAAGATGCCTATCAGTGGAACAGGCAAGATGCCTATCAGTGGAACAGGCAAGATGCCTGTCATCCGAAACACAAGATGTAATTATACGCGAGCAAGATGTAATTATACGCGAGCAAGATGTTTGCGCTTACGCGCACGCTACGCGAACGCACTACAGACCTAACACCTACCACTATCTTCAGAACACCACAAGCGATCGCTGGTATAATTAATTAGCCGACAGGTATAAAAAACTCTAAACTTAAGCAGCTTTATCCTATACTTATGATGAGCCGATGACTGCATTTAGTATTGAAGCCAATACAAAAACTGATTACGCTGCTCTTTGCTGTTGGCAACCTGCTACTTGGGAGAAGTATTGCAACTATCGGGATAATCCCAGTAATTCTGGGCTGCGGCTATTTTTCGATAAGGATGCACTTTTGTTGCTGGATATGGGTTGGGAAGGTATTGAACACGCCGGTTTCTGTGATCTGTTCACGATGATTCTGGGGTTCTGGTTTGCTCAGCATCCAGATCAGCAGTTTACATCTTTAGGTCGCTGCCTGTTAGAAAAAGAGCCACTCAAGGCAGGGGCTCCAGATTTGGTGCTTTATTTGGGAGAGCAATTTCCGGTATGGGAGAAGGGAGAAAAGCGACGGCTTGATTTGAACAAGTGGCGAGTGCCTAACCTGGTAGGCGAGATTTCCGATACAACACTGACGATGGATCTAGATGAAAAGAAGCGACTCTATGCATCATTGGGAATTCCGGAATATTGGGTAATTGATGTGCGGGGGAATCGGGTATTTATCTTTTTGCTTCAGGGAAAGGGTGGCTATCAACCGAGTGGTGTTTCTTTGGCATTGGCGGGACTATCAGTTGATTTGTTGAATCAGACAATAGAGAAGATGGTGCAGGAATCAAATGGGAATGCTGCACTCTGGTTTGCACAGCAAATTGTACAAATATAACGTAGGTTGGGTGTAACGTTCGCGTAGCGTCTCCATAGGAGAAGTGAAACCCAACGAAACCTCCTCCATTGTGGGGTTTCGCTACCGCTCCACCCAACCTACTTATTCCCTCATTTTAGCTGTACCACGCCACAACAATTAAAGCTGCCCAAATCCCTTCTTCTTCTTGGCTTTTTTCTTTTTCTTCCCAGGTCCGCCGTGCCGACCAGGTTGGGGTCGATTACCGCCACCGAACATACCACCCATTCCCGGCATTCCCATTCCTGGCATTCCCATTCCCCCTTGACCCATTTGTTGCATGAGCGATCGCATTTTGGTAAACTCACTGACTAGGTTGCTCACATCCCTTTCTGTATAACCAGCTCCACCGGCAACGCGACGACGACGACCGGGAGAACTGGCTAGCAAATCTGGATTACGGCGCTCCTCTGGAGTCATGGAGTTAATCATCGCTTCCGATTGCTTGAGTTTGGTTTCTCCTTGTTGTAATTGATCACTAGATAGCTTACCCATCCCCGGAATCATCTTCATCAAACCACCCAGAGAACCCATATTTTTCAACAGCCGCATCTGCTTCATGAAATCGCTGAAGTCAAATTTGGCACTGAGCATTTTCTCTTGTAGCTTCTCGGCATCCCCGAGATCAATCTCCTCTTGGGCTTTTTCCACCAAGGTGAGGACATCTCCCATACCGAGAATCCGGGAGGCCATGCGCTCAGGATAAAAGGGTTGCAGTGCCTCTACTTTTTCCCCTACACCGACAAATTTGATCGGTTGACCAGAAATCCGCCTCACGGAAAGGGCGGCTCCACCGCGACTATCTCCATCTAGCTTGGTGAGAATTGCTCCAGTAATACCAATTTGTTCGTGGAAGGTGAGGGTAAGATTGGCCGCTTCTTGGCCTGTCATCGCATCCACCACTAGCAGGATTTTGTGGGGTTGGACAGTTTTCTTGATGTTGGCTAGTTCTGCCATCATCTCTTGGTCGATTTGTAGGCGTCCTGCTGTATCAATGATTACCGTATCGACACCAGTTTCCCTCGCCTGTGCCACCCCTTGACGGGCAATTTCCACAGGATCGGCTGCTGTACCTAGTTCAAATACTGGTACATCGATTTGTTCCCCTAAGGTCAGCAACTGCTCAATAGCTGCGGGTCGATAGATGTCTGTGGCCACCAGGAGGGAACTTCTCTGTTGCTTGCGCAAATGCAGAGCTAACTTGGCTGTGGCAGTGGTTTTACCGGTTCCCTGTAACCCCGCCATCAAGACAATTGTTGGTTGGGTATCGGCTTGAGCTAGGGGAATATTGGTTTTCCCCATGACTCTGACTAACTCATCATAGACAATTTTGATAAACTGTTGGTCAGGACTCACCCCAGAGATCACCTCTGCTCCCTGGGCTTTGCTTTCCACCTCAGCAACAAAATTTTTGACGACTTGGAGATTCACATCCGCTGACAATAGGGCACGACGGACTTCTCGCAAAGCTTCTTGAATATTGCTCTGAGAGATTTTGTGCTGACCCCGTAGTTTCTTCCAGGCGCCTTCTAAGTTTTCGGCTAGAGCATCAAACATCTGTCAAGTTTTTCTAATTCAGTATTTACCTTTAATTTAGATTAGTCTTGTTAGTCGGTTTTTGACCAAGGGAGGGAGAATTGGGAATTGGGAATTGGGAATTGGGAATTGGAGTTAAGTTAGAATTACAGAGCCTAACTTACTTTACCAATCGGAATTGCACAGTGCCTCTCCTATGCCGAGTCCTCAACTAGTAACAGACAAGCAAAAACCAATAGTGGATACCGCTCAGGAGTTGGAATGGCTGCGGAATTTCCACCACCATAGTCAGCTGTTGATGGCAGTAGTGGAACCTAATACCTTCAAGGTGCAGTATGCCAATGATTATTTTTGTCAGCTGACTGGCGTGACTACGACGGGCACTAATTTAGCTGAGTTGGATATTCGGTTACCGGATTTGTTAGCTGACTCCCAAACTCAGGCAGTTGAATCCTTATACCGCCAGCACCTACTACTGCTCATCCTCCGAGATATCTATCATCTTGAGGTTCAAGGCAAGCGACTGCTAGAGCAACCGGTGATTGTTTCCGTAAACAGTCCTCTGTATCCAGAATCACGATTGATTGAGTTTACCTTCCGTTCCCAACAGCTGCAAGTTGTGCGTCGGCATTCCTCCAGCGATGAATTGGTGGATTGGGATTTGGAGCAATTGCTGGTGGCCAATGGTTCAGCTAAATTGATTGATCTTTCCCAGTTACCAGTTTGGACTCAGCAGTTGCATTTAGAGGACTACCAAGTCTCAGGCAACCTGTTATTGGAAGGCTCGGATGTGACAGCCAGGGAGACAATTCGACAGCTGATTGAGCTACTGATTGAACACAAATCAATTCTCCAGGCTGATAAGTTTTTCTTGGTTAATCAACATTTGCGATCGCTATTTCGTGCCACTAATACTTTGGTTTTCAGAGCCGAGGATGAGCTAATGCGGCTCTTTATCCCTCCGGAATCCCAGGATACTTCCCCTCAGGAGCTCAAATCTACTGCTTATGCTCGATACTCTCTGGCTGGCTCTCACTTTTTGCAGGCAGCAGATAGTAATCAAGTTAGGAATATCCCAGACTTGAGCCAGGATTGCCAAACTGATTGTGAGCGTTCCCTAGTAGTTAAAGGGGTTCGTTCCCTGTTACTGATTCCTCTAGTTGTCAAAACCATGAACTCCAGCTATGAAACTGGACAACTGGCTGGAGTAGTAGGGATAATGAGCGATCATCCTCATCATTTTGATGAGCTTGACTGCCAACATGCTAGGGAATTGATGCCTGCTTTTACTGCCGCACTCCGGCAAGCAATTCAGCGACATTTCAGCCATATTCACCCAGCAGTGGAATGGCGGTTCTTGCAAGAAGCGGAACGCCGCAGTTGGGGACTACCGGCAGAACCAATTGTGTTTACCAATGTCTATCCTTTGTATGGTATTTCCGATATTCGTGGTTCCTCCAATGAGCGGAACCGTGCCATCCAAAATGACTTACTAGCACAATTTAACCTGGCTCTAGCTATAGTTGAAGCGGTAGCGCAACATCAAGAAAGTGCCTTTTGTCAACAGCTGCGGCTGGATTTGCTCGATTATATCGAAAAGCTCAAAGTCGGAGTCAAGGTAGAGGCAGAAATCACAGCGCTGAAAATCTTACGAGAACAGCTAGAAGTCTACCTCGACTATTTTGCCACTTGTGGGGCTCAGGCTCAAAATGCGGTAGAAGCTTATCGTCAAAGCTGTAACAATAGCCAAGGTTCAGTATATGTGGCTCGCGATCGCTACGATCAAACCATTAGTCAGATCAACTCCCTCTTGAAAGCAACTTGGGAGAGGTGGCAAGTCCGTATGCAACAAATCATCCCTCACTACTGTGACATAGAATGTACTGACGGACTAGACCACATGATTTATGTCGGGGAATCCATTGACTCGAACTTTTCCCTCTACCATCTGCGCAGTCTCCGCTATGAACAGCTAAGAGCTATATGTGATTGTGCCAGAACAATTTTTCACCAAAAAACCTCAGAATCTAACCAACTCGCCGTCACTCATCTGGTGTTGGTGCAAGATTTCACTATCGATATTAGCCACGACGAAAGCACTGAAAAACTCTTCGATGTGCGAGGAACCAAGGACATCCGTTACGAGATTGTCAAAAAGCGGGTTGACAAAGCAATGGACAAGGAAACTCACACTCGCATCACTCAACCAGGAATGCTAACCGTTGTCTATTCTACCCAAGACGAATGGAGAGAATATCAACAATACCTCCATTATCTAGCTAGGGAAGGCTGGGTAGATAGCAAAATTACCTCTGGCACTATTGAGCCACTACAAGGTATTACTGGACTAAAATTTGCTCGTGTTCAGATTAGGTGTTAGGTGAGGTTAAATGGTGTGAGGTTTGAGGGATTTCCCACGCTAAGGTGCAAGGTTTTTGAGCCACAAGAGACCTTGCAACCTTCTTTCTTCCCTCCTGCCTCGGAGCCTCCTGCCTCGGAGCCTTATTGCCACTAAAGTGTAAGTGATCAACCGAACATGATATTATATCAAATCCGATGAGAGCTAGACCAAAAATAAGACAACTGCGAAACCCAGTAGAGACGTTGCATGCAACGTCTCTACTGGGTCGGATATAACTGGTTGATGTATACCGGATTTGGTATA
>JAAHGR010000040.1 GCA_010672425.1 Symploca sp. SIO2E6 | reverse complement strand
CCATACGATAGCTCAAAAGTTTATTCAGTAAAGGGTTGAGCCCTTTTTGTCACCCCGTCAGTTTCAACGGGGAAGCCAGAGGATGCTACGCTTTTGATTTCAACGGGGAAGCCAGAGGATGCTACGCTTTGACTTCCACAGGAGTTGCCAGAGGATGCTACGCTTTGACTTCCACAGGAGTTGCCAGAGGATGCTACGCTTCGACTTCCACGGGGACTTTGAGAAAAGTGTACTTCATTACGGCGCAAAGCGCTGTAAGCCTTCTTAAGGCAGGAGGCTCTGAGGAACAAAAGTTTTGTATCTACTCCCCATATCCAACCATGTAGGGGCGGGTTCGCTCAATATCTTTCTCTTCGACGATAACTTAAGCAAACCCGCCCCGGTGTCTGGTGAGCTCATCTTGGGTTATACCGGGGCCGGTTTATCTCATTGGCTGTTAGATGTGCTAGATGACTGGTGAATTTGCCCCTACTGGCATGGCACACCTAAAAATGTAGGTTGGGTGTAACGTTCGCGTAGCGTCTGGAGAAGGAGAAGTGAAACCCAACGAAACCTGCTCCAATATTGGGTTACGAAGAAAGCTCCACCCAACCTACTTATTACTAGCGCTCGCCACAAGGTGTGTGCCTATAGATAAAGTGCAACTTCTCATATCTTGAATCTTGTGGGACTGGCATCTTGCCAGTATCCAGATCTTGTTCATAAGTGCGGCTCGTTCCTGGTAGGAGTCTCTAGAGAATAGAGAGGTATGACCAGGGGGATTCGCGGGATAAAAACCCCAAATCCTAACTGATTATCGGATGTGAGTGAAAGCCCCAAGGCGTTAAGAATTAATGGCAACAAATTACCACACGTCTGTATAATCTTAGCAGTATCAGGAAGGCTTTTCAGCGTTGCATCAAACATTTTTATTGCTTTTCGTACTAATCCTTCTTTTTTTGATAGATATTAAAATCAAGATTAAGCCCAGTGAAAACTTTACTGATACTGTTGGCAAGCTGACTATCAAAGAAATTCACAAAAGTCACTATTGACTGATCTCGATCGGACATACAAAACAGTTCCTTTTTTACAAAAATGTCAGCTCTGCCGAATAACACCTAGCTTGTGAGGTGTTATCAGTTTTATCTGGTGGTTACTACACTACACCGGGAATATTCTCCGTAAACTTAAACAAAAGCTTAACAATTGTTAACAAAGAGTGCGGAGAACCTTACCACTTCAACAAAGCCTTTAGACACTACGTAATATAAGGGGTGATTATCCATGTTGAACAAGCGAGATTTATCTCAAAAGTTCAAGGTTTTTGTATCGGCGTTAGGTCATTCTAGTTCTTCGCCAAGAGTTTGCTGTGAACCGTGGTGGCTTTGTTCATTAGCAAACTCTTGGAAAGAGCGAAATCGACCTGCCTCAAAATTGTCTAACCCTTGCTGAATGCCTCTAATAGCTTCTTCTAAATCTTGCTCTTCCCACTCCAAGGCACGAGCCAACAATTCAGATGCAACTAGACCAACATCTTGACCCTGCCGAGCGGCTTTATCACGCAGTAGCGCTTCTAACTCTGGGTTAAGGGTAACAAAAATTGCCATAAAACCGATATCCTTGAGCATTTAGCCTTGTAGCAATATTTTAACAAACAAACACTCACTTGATGCCTCTCCCTAGGCAATCACCCTCTTGATAATTTCTTTAGTTAGATTAAAGTAACTCTGAAACTGACCAACACTGCCCCATTTTTGCTTGAGAGTCGAAAACTGATGAGGCTTGAGATACTCAGCGGCTGCGGCAATCTGCTGTCTTTGGGGTATTTGGGTATCAAAGACGGGAGCCTCTTTACTATAGCGGCGTAATTCTTTGGCTACTCGCTCATGGAGATTCATATCTGATTGATACTTGGAGATCACAATCCCTAGAGGTTCAATCGACTGACCAATAGTTGTTGAAAAATCGTGAACTGTAGCAATTACATGGGGAATGCAATAAGTTGAGAGTAAATCAGGAATAGCGGGAATAATATAACTATGGGAAATTTGTAGCCCATTCAGGGTAATAATACCTAAGTTAGGGGGACAGTCAATCAATATGTAGTCGTAATGATTAATAATAGGTTGAATCCCTCGGCGCAGTACATCTATGGGACTCAGAGCATAGAATTTGCCTGTGGGAATAGTTGCTAGTTTGTATTGAATATCAACTAAATCGAGACTTGAAGGTAGTAAATCCAGAGTTTCGACATCCGTGACATTCGATACTTTACGTTGCAGGGTTTGCTCCAAGTCAAACTTGCGGTTATTTGGCTCAGTAGCATCAAGAAATAGTTGGGATAAGGTATGGTGATTGTCGTTAAGTTGCTCCCACTTTTCTTCCCCAATCAGCATTACTGTAGCATTGGTTTGAGGATCTAGATCGATTACCAAAACCTTTTGACGGAAAACCCCTGCCAAAATTTCTGCTATAGCAATAGTTGTTGTTGTTTTGCCGACACCTCCCTTGAGGTTAATTAAAGAAATAACTACTGTCACTAACACTCTCCGATTTAGCTGATGTGAACCGAGTAAATTACCAGATAAATTTTAGATTTTAGATTTTAGATTTTGGATTTTGGATTGTAAATTTAAAAATTAAAACGGTCACAAGCCCTTAAATTTATTTATGGAATAAATCTAAAATCTTCAATCTTCAATCTTCAATTGCTTGACCCCCTTCAGAGCCTTACCACTTCAACACCGCTGCTTCAACACCCTGTTCTCGTCGAATCTGACAATCGTGCTCAATCCAGTCGATGATCTGCTGGTGAGTCAAGTCTTCAACAGGGACACCAAGATCATTGGCAATGTAGAGCAACAGCTTTAGAGAAGAAATAGTCAACCTAGTCAAAAATTTCTCAGAAGATGACATCAGCGCTCGATCAACATCAGCTGATTCTTCTGGAGTTAGGAATTCCACTGACGGTTGCTGTGGTTCGACCATAAGATAATAGTTGTTGGTACTGACTTGCTCTAGCCTAGCTTTCTTAGCTATCAGCTGTCAGCCTTTTGGCTGAAGGCTGAATGCTGACAGCTAAATAATGATTCCACAATTCCTTAGCCAATATAATGTCACAAATAAAAGAAATTTTAGATTTTTGGTTCGGCAAACCCCAAGACCCTGATTATGGGAAGATTCGCAAGTTTTGGTTCACCAAGAATCCAGAATTTGACCAAGAAGTGCGATCGCGTTTTCTCTCAGTTTATCAGCAGGCTGCTGCTGGTCAGCTGGATCAATGGCGGACTTCTCCCCATAGCTGCCTAGCTCTAATTATCCTACTTGACCAGTTCCCTCGCAATCTATTTCGCTCTCAACCCCAAGCCTTTGCCAGTGATCCTCAGGCTCTTAGTATGGCTCAGTATGCCATTAATCAAGGTTTTGACCAACAGTTACCGCCAGTCCAACGCTGGTTTATCTACATGCCCTTTGAACATAGTGAAAATCTGGAGCATCAGCGTCAGTCTGTCGAGTTATTTACAGGTCTCACAGATGAGCCCAACTTTGCCTCAGCAATCGACTATGCTCACCGTCATCTTAAAGTAATTGAGCGTTTCGGACGTTTTCCTCACCGCAACCAAATTTTGGGTCGAGCCAGTACTCCAGAAGAGTTAGAATTTCTTCAACAACCTGGTTCTTCTTTTTAATTGAACCTGTGATTAACTTGATAAAGCGGTAGAAGAAGTCGGTGATCTAATTTGTGAGTTATATGATTGTAGTGCGAGCATCTTGCTTGCTTGGGTATACAATGACTAATCTTACCTCCATTGCTTACAGTTATGCTACTTTAGAAATTATGGATCTACAAGGCTACTGTCAAGAAGGCTGGGAAGAGCTTACTCGAATTAGACCTCTGGATTCAGCCAACAGAAATATGCACTTTGGTACTCAATATCAGACCAAAATGGAATTAATTAACGAGGTTTTCCGACAAGGGTTTGAGCATACATATGCCTATGACTATACTACCCTAGAGTTGCTCTTTGCTCAAGCTGGTTTCTCTGCTATACAGAATCAAGACCATGGTAAGTCACTAATGGCTGAACTTTGTATTGACTTACAGGTTAGAGCGACTGAGAGTCTTTATGTTGAAGCAGTAAAGGTCAAGATTTAGGTATACTTTAAGTTAAAATGAGCCATCTTACTTCCATTACTAAACCCGTTAGCCGGATGACCCTAGAACCTGGCAGTACTGTCACTATTCCCAGCATCAACTGGCAAGAATTTGAGTCAATTTTGGCAGAATTGGGAGAAAAACGTGCCGCACGCATTGCTTACAGTCATCGTACTTTAGAAATTATGGTTCCTCTACCTGAACATGAAATTCCCAAAGAGTTCATTTCTGACTTTGTCAAGGCATTACTGAAAGCCAAAGGTATTCGCTACCAACCCTTTGGTTCAACCACCTTTAAACAAGAAGGTGCAGCAGGAGTCGAACCAGATGCCTGTTTCTACATTCAAAATTACCAACAGATGATTGGACGTCGCCGACTCCAACCTAACGATCCACCTCCAGATTTAGCTATCCAATCTGATGTCACTTCCAAAACCAAGTTGGATGCTTATCAAGTTATTGGTGTTCCCGAAGTCTGGGTTTATGACAGGGGAAAGCTGAAAATTCATTTGCTCCGAGAAGGAAAGTATATCAGATCTGATACCAGTCCAACTTTTCCAAACGTTCCCATTACCCAAATTATTCCTGCTGCGGTAGAACGTTCCTGGCAAGTGGGACATGTTCAGGCATTAGAGGAATTTGAAGGGAGACTTTACTGAGCCATAAAGTTGTGGGAGTAAATCCAGTAAATTTGTTTGATAGCGATAGAAGAAGTCAGGGCTCTCGTAACCAATAGTAGTCCGACAACCTTTGTGTCCTTTGTGTCTTTGTGGTTCATTATCGGAGTACCCTGTGTTGGGTTGCACTTCTCCTTCTCCAGATGCTACGCGAACGTTTCACCCAACCTACAGTTTCAAGTAATTAGGGTCTGCTGAATAACACACTGTTGGACAATATCACCTATGGCGATCGCGAGGCTAGTTTTGAGAAAGTAGAAGAAGCCTGTCGCATTGCCAGGGTAGATGAAATGATTGAGCAACTATCCCAAGGCTACTACACCGTGGTTGGTGAGCGGGGTATGCGGTTATCTGCTGGACAAAGGCAGCGGTTGGGAATTGCCAGAGCGCTGTTAGTGGAACCAGATGTGTTAGTTTTTGATGAGGCAACCTCCAGTCTAGACTATGAGTCAGAGCGATCGATTCAATTGGCCATGCAAAGTATTCAGGGAACCCGCACCACGATTATCATTGCCCACCGGCTGAGTACAGTGCGGGATGCTGATCAAATTGTGGTTCTTAACCAAGGCCGAATTGCCGAAGTGGGTAACCATACTGAATTACTGCGCCACCAAGGGATTTACCACCGCTTACATGCTCTACAAGAAACTGGTGAGTTGCTTTAGGCCTTAGGATTTATGATTAAGCCGCAGTGACAGCAGGCTGTTCGTGTTCCACCACAAACACATTGGCATGAAGGTTAGCAATAATTTGTTTGCCTTCAATAGTTAGTTCCAAGTAGCGCAATGCATCTTGTATATAGGGGTACACACCATGCCAATAAAACTTAGGATAGTTATGGCGCAAGTCTCCTGGATGATGATAACCTAAATGTTTACTTACCCCGGTTTCTTCAAACTCATAGAACAAGGCACTAATCTTTTTCAGGTATCGTGGATCAGAAAGTTGACCGATTAAATCAGCAGCTCTTACTAAACCAGGGGTTTTAACTTTATCTTGATGATCGTCATCATTGGGTACGGGGAAACGAGTCAATTCAATATTGCGTTTAATTTCTTCTGCCTCAATTAACAAATGACCACCAAAGCGCTCTTCAATAAACAGTTTTCCTCGGTCTACATGGTAAGGAGTCAGACTCGCATCAGTAGCGCCTGGAATTAAACTGACCATCTCATCACCGATACCCGTAGCATACAATCCTTGCCTCATACGGTCTTGTCGGCACACTCCTTTGACATAGCCAATATCATGACACAGCAAGGAGATAATGCCATGCATCCAATCTTCACAGGAGATACCACCTTCTCGAATTTGCTTACCTCGCAAAATTTCCTGCCCGACTAAAGTGACCAAAATGGTATGCTCAACATTGTGGTAGAGGGCATCACTATTGGCAATGTTTTCCAAAGCCATCCCACCAGCCCAGCCAATAATGTCTGCATAGTGGGCATTCCAACCTCCGTAGGTACGACTATAGCCTTCTCGAATTTGCTTAACAAAGTGGTCAATAAGTAACTGTGTTGCATCAAACATGGGAGTCCTCTCAACAGAAGTCATCAATTTCATTGGGGGTTAGCAGACAACAGCTTCTCTTTCATCTTATCGGGGAATGGAGTAGGGAATTAGGAATTGGGAATTGGGAATTGGGAGTGTAACGGGTGCAGCTGTACCTGTGGGGTGGTTTTGAAGTAACAAGCCTTGGAGCCTTGGAGCCTTCAAAGCACTAGCTACACAAAGCTACAGCATGATGGCGGATATGCTCTTCGATAAAGGTGGCAATAAAATAGTAACTGTGGTTATAGCCAACTTGAAGGCGCAAAGTCAGTGGTTGGTTAGCCTTTTTACAAGCTGCTTCAAACACTTCAGGTAGCAACTGTTGCTTTTCTAGAAAAGGGTCAACTGTACCTTGATCGATCAGAATCGGACGGTTACTAGCAGCCGTCAGCACTAGTTCGCTAGCATCGTAGGCACGCCAGTTCTCTTGCTCAGAACCTAGATAAGTAGTGAATGCTTTTTGACCCCAAGAACAGCGCATTGGTGCAGTAATCGGTGCTAAAGCTGACACGGATTTGTACTGTCCAGGGTTTCTCAGAGCACAAATTAGTGCTCCATGACCGCCCATCGAATGACCGCAGATACCCTGTCGATTAGCCTGAGTTGGGAAATGCTCAGCAATAATAGCTGGTAACTCCCGAACGACATAGCTATACATTTTGTAGTGGGACGACCAAGGTTCGACAGTGGCATCGACGTAAAAGCCAGCACCAGTACCTAAGTCCCAATCATCGTCCTCACCTTCAATTCCCGTATTGCGAGGACTGGTATCGGGAGCAACGAGCATCAATCCATACTTGGCGGCAAATCTCTGTGCCCCTGCTTTAATCATGAAGTTCTCTTCGGTACAGGTCAAACCCGAGAGAAAGTAGAGAACTGGAACCCGTTGGGATTGCGCCTGGGGTGGTTGGTAGACTGCAAACCTCATTTCACCTTGACAAGTTTGGGATTGATGGGTGTAAAAGCCGACTGTACCACCGAAGCATTGATTTTCTGAAACTAATTTGAGACCTTTGGACATTGGGCTGATTTTTGGTGATTGGCTTGAAGAGAGGAGGTAATTATCGAAAAAAATGGGTTTAAAATCCCGTCCTTCTATAGCAATCCTCCATAGGATGTAACAAGTAATCGGCTTGAAACCCAAGTATAGCAAGGATTACGTTTGGAGAAAATTGCCACGACCTCAATAAGATTGCTATAAGACGGCTTTAATTTCAGAGTTTTCAGGTATAATAATAACCCATAGTTGCCGGTTATAAGCTGCGGGTGCTTCCAGCATCATTAGTATCTTACAGTTGCCCACAACAAATTGATGCTGTGACACGCTTGTATCACAGCAACTTCAACTCAATCAAACACTCTCGATTCGTTTAGAAAAGATTTGAAGTCGTCAAAGGTAATTGATCGTTCTCAATGCTTGTTTCAATGTCAAGGCAAAAAGGAAAGCTTCAATTTTCAGTAAAAACCCTTGATAAGTTACAGCGTTAATTTACTTATTAAACGGACAAACAATGGTACTAAATACGATATCAATATAATGTCTTGTCACTTATTGTATGTATTTATCTCATGGTTAATTTTGACGATTTGAGTTCTTTTTTCCCATCACTTTTAATTTAATTTGACTTGCACCCCCTAGTTCAATCATTTCTTTATTTATTCTAGGAACAGTTAATTTGGGATATTTCTTTTTAAGAAATATCCAAGGCTGATATAGCCTTTTTAAGCTAACCATTTTTATTCGCGATTGAGATTCGCGAACAAACTCAATAATTTCTCCTACTTTTGTCCCACCTTAAGTTTGTAGCCTAAAATCTTATATTTATTAGGATGGCTTAGAAATTATTGCCTTGACACTCAAAGGGTTCAACCAACGGTGGCTGAACCCCTACGAGTACAAAAGAACAAGTTTTCAATAAGTTTACTTTCAGATTTTCAAGCTTTCATTACTAAGGTTGACAACTACCGCAGCTCCACCTTGAATCTCTCAAGCTAGTTGTGTCTTTCCGGACTGTGGTTTGGCTGAACTCGGAGCATACCGAATAACTTGCCACTGGAAACTATAACTTGATTGGTTAGAACCACGTCTGGGTCACAGAGGGAGCAGATCATCTTTCTCTATACCCAGTAAGTTGTTTTTCTCCATCGGTTGATTTGGAGGATGACCTACATTTGTTAATGTAGCGCAGCAGCCATTAATTAACAAGCACTATTTACTAAACTTAACGAGTCTTTACAAATTACAAAATTATCTTGAACCCCTGATTCTGCACCCTGAGTCGATTACCAATCTCCCTATCTCCCCATTTCCCCATCTCCCAAGCCTAGATCTGACTCAAAACATTGAGGAATTCTTCAACAACCTTATCTGCTTGATTCCAGCATCTAGCAGCATCGTAATGCTCAACAACACCAATACCATGAACTTTAAAGTAGTCCAGTTTTCCTAAGGTAGCCTCCCTAAGCTCTTCAGAGTCCGTAGCAGCACCAGAGGCTCGATACCTCTGCTCACTATCAACTTCTAGGATTCCCCATTTACCCCCATGAAAAACTAGAAAGTTAGCTTCTTGGCTACCTCTGCTTTGGTCAATAGTCAAACGAGCTTTGCAATTTGGGTAAAAAAGTACTCCAGCTCGATCAAGTGCTTGGGCAATTTTTATCTCAGTTTTGGAGCGGAAGTAAAAACTTTTCCATTGGTAGGGTGCTTTAATACCCTCGTTACTGACATGGGAATTTATAGTCAGATTTAGTATTGTACCTTCTAAGTTAGTTTTGTTGAGTATAGCGTCTGTCAAGTCAGCTCTAGCTAAGTTGGCATCTCTGAGGTCAGCCTTAAGTAAATCAGCTTGATTAAGCTTGGCATAGGCTAAGTTGGAACGAGATAGCTTAGCTTGGTGTAACTTTGCCTTCTGGAGATTGGTTTGAATCAAGCTAGCATCTTTAAGATTGGCATCACTCAAATCGGCACTAATCAGGCTGGAATCTTTGAGGTTGGCATCATCCAAATTGGCATTACTCAGGTTAGCACCATTGAGATTGGCATTACTCAAGTTGGCGCTAATCAGGTCTGCATTACTGAGATTAGCATTTCTAAGGTTGGCATTACTGAGGTTAGCCCCACTGAGGTTGACACCACTGAGGTTAGCCCCATTAAGGTTAGCATAACTGAGTTTTACCCCATTCAATTTAGCTCCACTGAGGTTAGCCTCCCTGAGGTTAGCATTACCAAGGTTAGCAAAACTAAGTTTGGCATTAATTAGGTAGGCACCACTGAGGTTGGCATCACTGAAGTTGGCATCAATCAGGTAAGCACCACTAAGTTCGACACCACTAAGATTAGCGCGGCTGAGGTTAGCAAAACTGAAGTTGGCACCACTGAGTTTAGCTTCACTAAAATTAGCAAAATAAAGGTTAGCACCACTAAGTTTGATATCGTGGAGGTTGACACCACTGAGGTTAGCAAAACGAAAGGCTCTCCCGCCTGCTGCATAATTTGCTAAAAGTTCGTTAGCATCCATATGTGTGTTTTGTGTTTCGGAAACTCAACTTTAGTCCAGTTTTTTTCTTTCCTAGTGCTCTGAAGACTCCTAGGCGGCTCCCTTTGAAAAAATTTCACCGCCAAGGATTATGCTGTAGATTTTTCCCTGCCTAGGAGGAATTTTTTTTATCAAGGGTATTGCTATTTGCACCAGCAAGCTTGCGCTATCGGGAATTGCCTGAGCTACGGTTTTATACTAAATTACTGAACTGGGTTGAGCACCTTCGGCAAACTGAGGATTGTTCCTTCTAGATTAGCGTTATCTAGATTAGTATTAGTCAATTCAGCTCCAGCCAAGTTGGCATCCTTTAAGTTAGCATTACCCAAGTCAACTTCTTTGAGCTTGACATGAGCCAGATTAGAACGATAAAGTTTTGAGCCATTTAAGTTAGCACCACTGAGGTCAGCTTCAATCAAGTTAGCACCACTGAGGTCAGCACCAATCAGATTAGCACCAATCAGGTTAGTACCAATCAAATTAGCAATACTCAAGTTGGCACCACCAAGGTTTGCCTCTCGTAGATTAGCTTTAATCAGAATGCTACCGATCAAGTTAGCACCACTGAGGCTGGCTTCACCTAGGTTGACACCACTCAGTTCAGCACCACTCAGGTTAGCACCCACCAGATTAACCCTAACTAGTTTAGCAACACCAAGTTTGGCACCAATGAGATTAGCTTCACTTAGATCAGCTTCACTAAGGTTGGCGTCACTAAGATTAGCAAGAATCAAGTCAGCACTACTGAGGTTGGCACCACTAAGATCGGCTTCCCGTAAATCGGCTTCACTAAGATCAGCACCACTGAGGTTGGCACCACTAAGATCGGCTTCCCGCAGGTTAGCACCACGCAGGTTAACACCGCTGAGGTCGGTTTCCCGAAAAACCCTCTCTCCTGCTGCATAGCGCGATCGAATTTCGTTAGTATCCATAGGTGTATCGGGTAGTTAGAGTTTTTTTGCTTGAAGAAAAATGAAATTTCTCCAATGGACTAAAATTTAGGAAAGTAGATTTAATAAAATACAAGACCTGGTAAGACCAATCAGGATACATTGTTCATTGGTCAGTGGTACAAAGGACAAACGACAAACGACAAACGACAAACGACAAACCTGCTTCCAGTCAGCTAAAAATCTTCCAACATCCATTCTGATGCTCTTAAACCCAACTCAAGGGGAATACTCACGGCTTTCCCCACTCGTGGACTTTCATGGGTTTGGTGGATGTAATCTTGTACTTGATCGACTCCCCCCCAAGCATGGATATAACTGGCAACAGTATGGAGATGCTCCAAGTATTCAGCTTCAGAAAGTGGGAAAGAGACTTGCTCTAGGTATTTCCACATTACCTGGACAAAGATTTTGCCCTGAGTCCGTCGAATCTGAATGTCATAAGAGCGTCCCCACTTGTTGAGCAGGAGTTGGCGCAAGTCGTCTCCGTTCATAACCTTAATACTTGGTTGGATTTTCTTTACATTTCGTAATAAATGCGAAACTTTATGATCCGGTGTAAAAGAATGCAATAATACTCATATATCAAGCCAAAAATCCTTCTACTCAAAGGATTCTAGCAGCCCTGGTACCTTTTAAATTACTCTACATTAGATAGAGCAGGGTTAACAAAACTCTGGGAAGGCTTCTAGAGTTGTTAAGAAAAATATATCTTCAGGCGTTTAGTTATGGCTCAAGCTTCTGGTTCTGCAGATGTTCCTGATATGGGGCGTCGTCAATTTATGAACCTCCTAACGTTCGGTACGATCACCGGTACATTTCTAGGAGGGCTCTATCCATTTATCAAGTACTTCATTCCACCTTCGAGTGGTGGCATCGGTGGTGGTGTCACGGCCAAGGATGCTTTGGGCAATGACGTCATCGTCAGCGAATTTTTAGACAGCCATAATGCAGGCGATCGCACTTTGGCTCAAGGTCTCAAAGGTGACCCGACTTATGTCGTAATCACAGAAGATCAAGCTATTGCTGATTACGGTATCAACGCCGTCTGCACCCATTTGGGATGTGTTGTGCCCTGGAATGCTAGTGAGGACAAGTTTATGTGTCCCTGCCATGGTTCTCAGTACAACAGTGAAGGCAAGGTAGTACGAGGACCAGCACCCTTGTCCTTGGCATTGGTTCACGCTGAAACCACAGAAGACGACAAACTAGCCTTTACCCAGTGGACAGAAACTGATTTCCGCACAGGGGAAAAACCTTGGTGGACTTAGGGAAAGTTATTGGTTAGTTGGTTTTTTGTTTCTCAACAAACCAACTAACCAATAACCAACCAACCAATCGACAATGTGAGTTTTAAGTTTTTTCCTTACAAGATGAGAACACCTTCTTTATCGGTGATGTACAATAACGGCAAGCAGATGATTACTAGAGCCGTTATACTAGCTTTGGCAAGCTGTGCCTTGTTCTTTGTCAGCGATCTTGCCCTTCCTCAGTCAGCTGCTGCTTACCCCTTTTGGGCGCAGGAATCTGCTCCGGAAACGCCTCGCGAAGCTACTGGGCGGATTGTCTGTGCCAACTGTCACTTGGCTGCTAAACCTACGAAAGTAGAAGTTCCCCAATCCGTATTGCCGGATACTGTATTTAAGGCTGTAGTGGAAATACCCTATGACCTAGATACGCAGCAGGTTTTAGGTGATGGTTCCCCAGGAGGTCTGAATGTCGGTGCAGTCGTGATGTTGCCTGAAGGCTTCAAGATTGCTCCGGAAGACCGAATTACCGAAGAACTGCAAGAAGAGATTGGGGATGTCTATTTTGAACCCTACAGCGAAGACCAAGAAAATGTTGTGATCGTCGGTCCGCTACCGGGTGAAGATTACCAGGAAATTGTTTTTCCTGTCCTTTCTCCCAATCCAAAAACTGATAAAGGGATTTACTTCGGCAAGTATCCCATACATGTCGGTGCCAACCGGGGTCGGGGTCAAGTCTATCCTTGGGGTCAACCAACCAATAACAATGCCATCAAGGCTTCTACAACTGGTCAAATCACAGCAATTACTGCTCTCGAAGATAGTGAATACGAAGTAACTATTCAGCCAGCAGATGGTGAGGAAGTTGTTGATTATATTCCTGCCGGGCCAGAGTTAATCGTCTCCGAAGGCCAAGAAGTAGCTGCCGGAGAGAACCTGACAAATAATCCCAATGTGGGCGGATTTGGTCAGAAAGACGTAGAAATTGTCTTGCAAGATCCAACTCGGATTAAGTGGTTGATGGCTTTTATTGCAGCAATTATGCTTTCCCAAGTCATGCTGGTACTGAAGAAGAAGCAAATCGAGAAAGTGCAAGCTGCTGAAATGAATATTTGAGTTTAGCGTCAAATATTATTAGCAAAATCATGACTAAGGGACAAGCCAATGGTTTGTCCCTTTCTTTGTTGAAGATTGTTCTTCAGCTCATGTCCAACATCCTAAGATACCAATCATGTCCTTTTACCGCCACAGCCGCTAGGTAGCCTGGTGCTACAGCCAACGGATATAAACACCAATTAGAGGCTGCTTGCTGATCTCCCTGGATATTCAATAGTGCCGCTGGTTTTCCAGGATTTAGGAAGATTTCCACCTCTTCCAAACCAGCTAATCCATCACCAGTAGCTTTAAGATAGGCTTCTTTACCAGTCCAGGCTTTGAAAAATTCCTCTTGTTTCTGTTCCGGAGAGAGGGAACTAATTACAGCAGATTCCCTTGGAGAGAAGAAGCGCTTCGCCAATTGATCGACATCGGAAACAGAACGAATGTACTCAAGATCAATGCCAATCTGCCGGTTACGGGTAACAGCATACAAAGCCATTCCCCGGGAATGAGACAAGTTAAAATCAACTGTTCCACCTGGGGTAATGTTAGCGAGGGTTGGCTTACCACGGGAACTGTAAGCAAATTTTAACTGTGCTGGTTCCAAATCTAAGTAGCGAGCCAGGATAACTCGCAGGAATCCGCGACCAGCAATAAAATGTTTTTTGTCCTTTTCAAAGTAAAATTTGTCAGCTCTTTGCTGTTCGTCAGTAGAAAGGGTTTGTGCCAGCTGCTGAATCTGTACTACTGGTAAGTCAAGTTTAGCACGCCAGATATGGACATCCTCCTCTGAGAGCACTAAATTTTGTGGTGGAGGTTGCCACAAATCCTTAAATGTCTTCATCTTAAAGTTTTTTTTACTGATGGTCGGGGGAAAGGGGGAGGCAATAAGTCCCGCACTGTACCTGATAAGGTTAACGTCGGGTAGTTCACCATAACTACATACAACAATAATTAAATTTATCAAAAACCTAAAAAAATTACTCTGGCCAGCGTAAAAAATATAATTTATAATTGGCGTGTAATTTATACGTCCAACCAGCAGGTATGAGGGTGAGTTAGCTAAAATGGATGCCCAAACAATTTTCAATATTAATATTGAATCTTCACAAAACTTAATTAGTCCGAATCAAATTAAAAACGAGTTACCTTTAACTGACTCAGCTTCAGAAACAGTTTTACGAGGAAGACAAGAAATCAAGGACATCCTTGACGGCAAAGATCCAAGAAAGTTCCTGATAGTTGGCCCTTGTTCAATTCATGATGTTAAAGTAGCAGAAGAATATGCTCAAAAGCTAAAAAAACTGGCGGATCAAGTCAAAGATAACCTCCTCTTAGTGATGAGAGTTTACTTTGAAAAGCCTAGAACTACTGTAGGTTGGAAGGGATTAATCAACGACCCAGACCTGAATGATTCTTTCCACATAGAGAAAGGTTTAATTACCGCCCGTAGTTTATTAATTAAAATCGCTGAGATAGGATTACCTACTGCTACAGAAGCTCTAGATCCTATCGCCATTGGCTACTTCTCTGAACTAATTTCCTGGTCTGCGATTGGAGCCCGTACCATTGAATCACAAACTCACCGAGAAATGGCCAGTGGCTTGTCCATGCCTGTTGGGTTAAAAAATGGTACGGATGGCAACGTTAAAGTAGCATTAGATGCGATGCATGCATCCCGAACTAGCCACCATTTTCTAGGAATTAACGAAATGGGAGAGATTAGCATCTTCAAGACCAAAGGTAATTATTACGGTCATGTTATTTTACGTGGTGGTAGTGAACGCACTAATTTTCAACCAGAAATTATCCAATCGGTAGAAGAAAAACTAAAAGCAGCAGGTCTACCTCAAAGAATTGTCATTGACTGTAGCCACGGAAACTCAAGAAAAGACCATAAGTTGCAGGGTTCTGTATTTACCAATGTAGTTCAACAAATTATCGATGGTAACACATCAATAGTTGGCATGATGTTGGAGTCTAACTTAAAAGAAGGTAATCAAAAACTGCAGGGTGATCTATCCCAGTTACAATATGGAGTTTCTGTTACAGATAAGTGCATAGGGTGGGAAGAAACGGAAAATATTATTTTGCTTACCCATGAAAAATTATTAGCTTGTCAGAAGTCATTGGTCAGAAGTCATTAGTCATTAGTCATTGGTCATTGGTCATTAGTCATTAGTCATTGGTACAAAGGACAAACAACAAAGGACAAACAACAAAGGACAAACAACAAACAACCAACAACAAACAACAAACAACCAACAACAAACAACAAAAATCTAAGGAATCACCTTCAGACTTCCTCGACAGAGTAGCTGTCCTGGAGAGAGAATGAGTTCCTGGAGTTCAACTTCTGAGCCTAAATCTAGTTCAAAGTCATCTAACTTAAGGGGTGGTTGCTCTAGATGGGTCTGAATCTGTAGGGAAGTAAGTAGCAGTAAACACTTTGCTGCTACTTGAATCCTCGCACTAACCACTATGGGAACCGTCTTGAAAGTGGCATCTGTCAAAGTTCCCTTGAGATTTAACCCATGGGTATCAAGCTCAATCCGTTGCCAACTGATTTGTTGGTCTTTTAACTGCTCAGCTAAGTTGGTTGTACGATTGGATTGGAGGCAGCTATTAACTAAATCGGTCAAAGCAGTGGATAATAAAGGCGATCGCAATGAGGCTTGTAGATCCCTTTCCCGAAGTAGCAATTTGCCTTCCACTGGCACGGGTTCCAACAGGCGCAGAGGCTTGCCTTGGAGTATCTGACTCAGATTGATGCGAATGCTAGTGGCTTGAAGTTGAATTTGGCTCAGATGCAGTCCTTGATATATAGCATGGCTGGCTGCCAGAGAAACATCAGGGATATTACCTGTGATAATTTGGCGATCGCCCCCCCAAATCTTTAACTGTAGCTCTTCAACTTGCTCAACTTGGGATTTCAACCATAGCTCTAGCGCCCTTGTCAATACTTTGCTGATAATTCGCCTTTGCTTTGGCTTCGAGACTTTTGGAGCTTCAACGACCATAACACCTCAAACACCAGGTAGGGTATAAATGTTCTAAAATCTTCTGTGCAATTATACATCTTCCTTGGAAAAAAGCTCTGAGGTAGGAGGTAGCTCCCTTGGAAAAAATTTTTTCATCACCTCCTAACTGTAGAATTATCCACATTCTTGTAATATTTGTACATAGTATATTCTAGTTGCTTGCTAGGCTGAGGCTGAGGCTAGTGATTTGAAGGCGGAAGGCTCTGAAGCATAAGGCTTGTACAGTAAGCTTTTTAACCTTTTTTCACGGTTTGGGTTATTTCCATGCCCGCTGCACTAGAGGACGACTAATATCCCTTAGGAGTTCCTGCACCGATAGTAGTTTTCAATATTGCCATTATCACGCTATGAACCAAGTCACACCGTAGTCGAACCATGAAGGAAAGAGTACAAAAAATTATTTCCCAGTGGGGTATTGCCTCACGACGTCAAGCTGAGAAGATGATCTTGGCAGGGCAGGTTCGGCTCAATGGCACATTGGCACATCTAGGACAGAAAGCCAATCCAGAAACGGACTTGATAGAAGTCAATGGGCGACCTCTCAAACCTAGCAACCGTCCTCAGTCTATTTATCTTTTACTTAACAAACCTCCTGGAGTAGTTTCTACTTGCCATGATTCGAGGAATCGTACTACAGTTTTAGACTTACTACCAAATACACTAGCTAGAGATCAAGGACTTCATCCTGTAGGACGCCTTGATGCAGAATCCACCGGTGCATTACTTCTAACGAATGATGGGGTACTAACACTTCACCTCACTCATCCGCGTTATCACATTGCTAAGACTTATCACGTTTGGGTAGAAGATTATCCCCCTGATTCAGTACTCAAACTTTGGCGTCAAGGTGTTAATCTAGCAGGTAAAAAAACTTTACCAGCTCAAGTCCGGGTACTCAAGCGAGAGCGAAAGGGAACACTTTTGGAAATTGTGCTCAAGGAGGGGAGAAATCGGCAAATTCGTCGTGTAGCAGAACTGTTAGGCTATCGGGTGATTGAGTTGCATCGTATGGCGATTGGTACGATTACATTAAGTGAATCTGTACTATCTAGTGGTTGCTACCGTCACCTGAACAAGTTGGAAATTGGCTCCCTTTACAATCAAGTTCACCTAGCATCAGTAAAAATGCCAGCAGATATTAAGGAGTACCATCTATGAAGTATAATAAATTACATTTTTACCAAGAACAAGTCGAGAAGTTGGAAGAACTGGGGTCTTACCTGCATCAGTTCCGCACTCAAAAGTCTATAACTCTGGAAGAAGTAGCTCAAAGAACTCGGATTCAGGCACGACTATTGCGAGCAATTGAAGAAGGTCGCCTTGACCAATTACCAGAACCAGTTTATATTAAAGGATTTATCAAACGCTTTGCTGATGCCTTGGGTTTAAATGGAACAGAATTCGCCAGTACCTTTCCTACTGGAGAAGGTCTACAGTTAATCAAACCTTCTTGGAGGCATATGAGGGCAGCTCAACTACGCCCCCTTCATCTTTACTTACTGTACATTTTTCTGGTGATCGGTGCGGTAAATGGTTTATCTTATCTGGTCAAACGTTCTGCCATCCAAGCGATTCAACCCTTAGACATCCGGGAACAGACTTACCAGTTACCTGCACCCGAGAATGAGCAACCCAGAGAAAAGCAACAGAGGATAGCACCAAATAAAGCTACTAATGTGACACAACAGGCTCAAGATGGCAAGCAGGTGCAAGTGAACGTTATCCTCAAAGCTGAGTCCTGGATTCGGGTAGTAGTAGATGGTAAAACAGAATTTGAAGGTGTTTTACCAGAAGGAACGCAGCGTACTTGGGTGGCAAAAGAAAAGCTGAGCGTCCGTGCTGGCAATGCTGGGGGTGTTGAAGTTGCCTATAATGATCAAACAGGAAAGCGGTTGGGGGCTCCAGGTGAAGTACAAGAAGTCACTTTTGCTGCTAACCCTGGTGTCAGCAATCCTAATTAAGCTGCTAGGCATCTAAATTTACTAGTTTTGACTGACGCACCAGACGCACCAGACGCACCAGACGTGGGGAGGAATTGAGGGTTTTTGTCTTGTTTTCAGAATATACAATTTAAATGCGTATTAGCTTATTAGGAAATTTATTGGTTATACTGCACCAACTGTAGAATCAAAAAAACTGGCCATGCAGTATTTCTGCAATGCCAGATGTAAGTGATCAATTATCGCGATTGGAGCAATCTTTTATCCAAGCCAGCACTTGCTCTAGGCAAAGACAAAATTAGTGCTGTTAAGAGCAGTTGCCTGGATTCCTGTTAAGATTGCCAGGTCTGTACCTAAAGCACTGATTAGGGCATCATTTCCATTTTGAGTGATGCTTAGATCATTGAAAGTAACACCTAAGCCACCAATGCCGATCAAATCAACACCCTCCTCAAAGTCGGCAATTGTGTTAGCTGCACTGGGAAGAGCAGCCAGAGCAATCCAGAACTGATCTGCACCAGCGCCACCGTGTAAGATGTTATTGCCATCGCCAGCATATAAGGTATCGTTACCATTTTCACCAAATGAGCGATCGTAAACACTAGCCCAAATGATATCGTCACCGTTGCCGCCGTAGTAGCGATTGTCACCAGAACTTTGAGACCCATCGACAAAATCATTACTGTCACCAGCAAAGACGATTACTGGGCCTCCCAAAATGTTGAGTTCATCAGAACCAAGGGTACCAAATATAGTGGATGAGGACAATTGGTTACCAAAGTTGATGTCGGTGACAATCTCCTCTGAGTCGAGTTCCACTGTATGACTACCAAGGGGTACAGGAATGATACTGACAGCTAAGTCATTAGTGACATAGGTCTCGTTGTACGCCACCTGCACGCCTTTATCACCTGTAGCATCTTCAATCCCGATGGTAGCGCTGTCCAAAATACCGTTGAGGTTGTCATATTGGAAGAGGATGCTGCCATCAGAATCAAGAATTGCCTGGAATGTTAAGGAGCCTCCACCGGAGTAAAGGGGTACATCCTCATACTGAACAATGAATTGCTCTTCGGAAGCATCATAGTAGTGATACATCGAACCCCCAGCGCTGGGATTCAAATCATCCCAGAAGGGGGCAATTATCTCATTAGGACCATTGGTATCTGGAATCGGAGTATTGTTGAGGTCTGTGGCATCAGAACCAAAGGTAAGGTATCCATTTGAGGAAATCTTGACTGTATCTTGATATTCTCCGTAGAAGGAGAAGTTAAAGGGTAAGGAAACCTCAGCGAAATCATCATCAGAGAGATTTAGTTCGGTTCCTAGACTAGAGATATCTAACCAGTCAAAGACTGGACCTCCTGTTTGGTTACTGTCAGACCATTGATATTCAAAGGAGGTGGGATAAGTCTGCTGCCAACCAGGTGGTAATACCTCAGCCACAGTGTAGGTATCCGGTGCTAGATTTAGGAAGGAGTAATTGCCGTTAGCATCGGTGACAGTGGATAGTTCACCATTGTCAAGTTCACCATTATTGTTTTGATCAAGATAGATTGTCCAGCCTTCGAGTCCTAACTCACCGGTATCCCAGACACCGTTACCGTTGCTGTCATTCCAATTACTACCGTGGATTTCACCGGGCAAAGTATTTGTCAGTTCTTGGTTACCAAAGTTGATGTCGGTAACAATCTCTCCCGCGTCGAGTTCTACTGTGTGAGTGCCCAGAAGTCCGTTGGTCATTCCGAACTCGTTGTTTGGAGCCGCATCCGTTGGCTCGGAGGAAGTTCCGATTACTGTACCATAGTTGAAGATTCCATCATCATCAAGTAGGGATAAGGGCACTTGGATCTCTAATGAATCTGTTTCATAGGTAATGGGCGCACTCCCTATGACAGTGGAGCTTTCGGTATCTACCAGATCTACTAAACCAGGTTGAAATTGCTCACTAAACAAATCAATGAAGACATCGACCCCAAGCAAACCTCCCTGTTGGTCTGGCGGTGCAAAATTACTTTGGTTTGAAGAAATACCTGTTGCAGGGTCTTGGTCAAGGTCTAGATCCCAAAACCCGCCAACTGCTTCAGGCAAGCCTGTTGATGGTGCTGTGATTGTGGTGAAGAAATCCATTGTCAAGATTAAATTCCCACTATTCACAGAAGCACTGACACTCTCAATGTCAAGCTGTGTTGGATTAAAACCGAATGTATCACCTAATGGGTCATCAAACACCTCACTGCCACCAGGATAAGTCTGCTCCCAACCAGGTGGTAATACCTCAGCCACAGTGTAGGTATCCGGTGCTAAATTTAGGAAAGAGTAATTGCCGTTAGCATCGGTGACGGTAGATAGTTCACCATTGTCGAGTTCACCATTATTGTTTTGATCGAGATAGATTGTCCAGCCTTCGAGTCCTAACTCACCGGTATCCCAGACACCGTTACCGTTGCTGTCATTCCAATTGCTGCCGTGGATTTCACCTAGCAACGTATTTGTCAATTCTTGGTTACCAAAGTTGATGTCGGTGACAATCTCTCCTGAGTCGAGTTCCACTACTGCATGCGTACCGAGGGTTACGGGAATGATACTGACAGCTAAGTCATTAGTGACATAGGTCTCGTTGTACGCTACCTGCACTCCGTTAGTGCCTGTAGCATCTTCAATCCCGATGGTAGCGCTGTTCAAAGTGCCGTTGAGGTCGTCATATTGGAAGAGGATGCTACCATCAGAATCAAGAATTGCCTGGAATGTTAAGGAGCCTCCACCGGTATAAAGAGGTACATCCTCATACTGAACAATGAATTGTTCTTCGGAAGCATCATAGTAGTGATAGATCGAACCCCCAGCGCTAGGATTCAAATCATCCCAGAAGGGTGCAATTATATCATCAGGATCATTGTTATCCGGAATCGGAGCATTGTTATAGTCTGTGCCTTCAGAACCAAAGGTAAGGTATCCATTTGAGGAAATCTTGACTGTGTTTTTATCTTCTCCGTAGAACGAGAAGTCAAAGGGCAAGGAAACCTCCGCAAAGTCGTCATCAGAGAGATTTAATTCGGTTCCTAGGCTAGAGATATCTAACCAGTCAAAGACCGGACCTCCTGTTTGGTTACTGTCAGACCATTGGTATTCAACAGAGGTGGGATAAGTCTGCTCCCAACCAGGTTGTAATATCTCAGCTACCGTATATGTACCTGGTGCTAGATTCAAGAAGGAGTAATCACCGTTGATATCAGTAACAGTGGACAGTTCACCATTGTCAAGTTCACCATTCTGATTCTGATCTAAATAGACAGTCCAACCTTCTAATCCTGGCTCACCAGCATCTTGCACTCCATCTCCGTCCAAGTCATTCCAAATACTGCCATTCAGTTCTCCAGGCACTGGTTCGTCTTGGGTAAGGGCATCGTAGGCATTGAGTCTTCCCCCGGTAACAGTATTTCCTTGTAATGCCCCAATGGGATCAACAGAGTTCAGGATTTGCTCCTTAACCTCTAAGGCAGTTAATCCAGAGTCCTGAGACAGAAGTAAAGCCGCCACACCTGATACATGAGGTGCTGCCATGGAAGTTCCATTGAAGCTGGCATACCCACCCCCAGGAACCGTGCTGAGGATACTCGCACCCGGCGCTCCCAAATCTACAGAAGTGGCTCCAAAATTAGAAAATCCTGCTAACTGATCGTTGTGATCTGTAGCAGCCACAGAGATGATATTATCCAAATCATAGTTAGATGGATAGTGAGGAAGTGAATCATTATTAGTACCATCATTTCCTGCTGCGGCAATGAATAATTGTTCAGCTGCACCTGCTGCTGCGATCGCATCATATAAAGCTTGGGAGAAGCCACCACCACCCCAGCTATTATTAGTTATGTTGATATTAACTCCATAATTGAGCTTCATCATCGTGGCATATTCTATTGCCTGAATTGCATCGAAGGTAGAACCAAAACCTTGATCATCCAGGAATTTCAGTGCCATTATCTGGGTATTCGGAGCAACACCGATTACACCGAGAGCATTATTCCCCTCAGCAGCGATGGTTCCTGCCACATGAGTGCCATGACCATTATCATCCATGGGGTCTCCGTCGTTATTAACAAAGTCATAGCCATGGACATCATCAATGTAGCCGTTACCATCATCATCAATCCCATTGTTCGCAATTTCCCCTGGGTTGATCCAGATGTTATTGATGAGATCTGGGTGAGTGTAATCTACCCCTGAATCAATAACACCAACTACCTGGCCACCTCCTGTAGTAATATCCCAAGCATCTGGAGCATCAATATCAGCGTCAGGAGTGCCACCAGTCTGTCCGGTATTATGTAGTCCCCAGAGTTGGTCAAAATTTGTGTCATTAGGAATTACATTTGCAGATAAAGTATAGTTAGGTTCGATATATTCAATCAGAGGATTGATACTCAAGGCAGCGATTCCCTGCTCTACGCTCATCCCCTTTCCGATTGTCCAAAGCTGAGTGCCAAAGGTTTGAGTTGCTTCCAATACTTGGGCTCCCAAGCTTTGTTGCAGAGCGCTCATCTCAGTGGAGAGTGCTCCTGCTTTAAACTTAACAATGACTTCAGAGTAAGCGTAGTCTAATCCTTCTACTAAACCAGTGAGGTCAAGATTCGATTTTGGAGAATCTTGCTCAGGTTGCTTTAGCTGAGAATCTACAGACTTGCCTACCTGGTTCTCCCAAAATACGCCACCATCTTTACTGGGAGTAGTCGAGTTCGAGATGTCCTGGAAAGTTTCAACTTTGGTAGAAGTAAAGTCATAACTGTTGGTGTTAAGCTCATTGCTAGAGCTAGCAAACACTTTCTGGGAGTTCCCTATGCTCTCGACAGACTGGGACTCATTGGCACTTGTGGAGAGTTCACTATTATTGAAGCTTAAGGAGTTGAAAATCGTATCGACTGCTTTGCCCAGGCTCGGGTTCTCTTGATTAAATATCTCCCTATCCGTGAAGTTAATGAAGTCACTAGCTAATCTAGTTAACTCAGATGTTGTACCATGATCAAAATTTTCCAAAAACCCGATTTGTGGAGGCTGAAACCCGATTAAATTGCTTGTTATTTGGCTCGCGATCGGCAGTTCAATGTCAGGTGCAAGATCTAAGATTAAGGGTTTTAATTTGGCTCCTAATTTCTGCACACTGGGTAAGCTGAAAATCTGCTCAGCGGAATCAGCATAATTATTAAAGAAGGGGGAAGCTAAGAATTCTCCGACAGCAGGAATAATTTCGCCAAAAATGTCTATGCCATCGTTACTTGAGTCTTCAGAATTTACCTGGAATATTGCTTGGTAGATGCTCATCTTGCCTTCTCGCTAATCACTTTTCATGGATTACTCAAGGGTTAACCAAGGAAATAGCGAGATTTTAACAATTTGTTACAAAAGGCAGTTTGGTGGTAATAAGGCTTTAACCCACCCCTAACCCCTCCTTAGAGGGGAACCGGAGGATCCAAGGGAAGAAAGAAGGTTACAAGGTATTCGGGAATTATAACTATTTATCCTTTCCTTGATATAATCCCTCTCCCTGAGGCTCCCCCACCTCCCACACTTCCCAAACCCCCCACACTCCCCACACTCTCTTAACCATGCTTCTCCCTTAGCCGTAACTGTCGCTGCCTTTCCTGCTGACGCGCCTTTTTTTCCGGTGTGAGGTGAGTGAAACAGTAGGGACAAGAAATGCCTTCTTGATATTCAGGAGTAGTTTTATCAGAATCTGATACGGGATGCCCACAGCTACGGCAGAAATCGTAGGTTCCTGATGCCAAGCCGTTGGTGACGGCAATGCGTTGATCAAACACAAAACACTCCCCTTGCCAGAGACTTTCTGCGGCTGGAACTTCCTCCAAATACTTCAGAATACCTCCTTTGAGGTGGTATACCTCCTGAAAACCTTGACTCAACATCAAAGATGAGGCTTTTTCACAGCGAATGCCGCCGGTACAAAAAAGAGCGACTTTTTGATGTTTCGTGGGGTCTAGATGCTGGTACACATAGCCAGGAAATTCTCGGAATGAGTCAGTTTGGGGATTTTGGGCTCCCTGGAATGTGCCGATATCCACCTCATAGGTATTACGGGTGTCAATAACTAGTACCTCTGGATCCGAGATTAAGGTATTCCAATCTTGGGGGTTGACATATGTGCCTACTTCCTGATTTGGATTCACTTCAGGCATCCCCAAGGTAACAATTTCTTGCTTGAGTCGGACTTTGAGACGATTAAAGGGGTAGGAGTCGGTGTAGGATTCTTTCGGTTCTAGATCTGACAAGCGGGGGTCTAACCGCAGGAAGGCGAGGACTGAATCAATCCCTTGACGTGAACCTGCGATCGTGCCGTTAATACCTTCTGCTGCTAAAAGAATTGTTCCTTTGATACCTTGCTCTTGGCAGTGTGACAACAGAGGACTTTGTTTCTGTGTAAAGTCCGGCAAGCTGACAAATTTATAAAATGCTGCAACTACTAGAGTCATGTTCCTTTTTGAATCGAGATCGACAAGCTTCTACTGATGTGACTGATCCCCCCTTAATAAGGTAAGTTTTTTACTTTTGGGTGGGGACAAGACAAGGTGGACAAGGTGGACAAGAAGACAAGGAAGGAGAACCGTACCTAATTATGTTCGGTCATTAAAAATCACGCCTTTTGCTGAAAAGCCCAGTTTTTGGTAAAAAATCCTCCTTGTCTACTGCTCCCCTCCTTGGAGGGGTTGGGGTGGGTTCCTTCCTTGTCTTATCTTCAGTTGGGTAGAGCTTTCTTCGTGACCCAACACTTCCATGGGGCTGTGTTGGGTCTCGTTGCCTCGACCCAACCTACATCATTAGATCAAATTTAACAAGTTTGGGATGACTCCAAATATTTTTTTTCCCATACCCCTAGACAAAACCATAGTAAATGCTATAATGACAAAGGCATGTTGATTGACCCAGTTATTCGTGTCTGGGGGTATAGCTCAGCTGGTAGAGCGCCTGCTTTGCAAGCAGGATGTCAGCGGTTCGAGTCCGCTTACCTCCATTGTTAGCTTAAACATTTACAACCTGCCCGAAGATACCCGAATTCTTCTATCGGTTTGTCGAACTAATTACAGGTTCAATCGAGAAGTCGGGGGTCTCGAACTTTTCGTCAGAGGGTGTTAGCGCAGTAAGGAGCATCAGCATTAGCGATCGCGTCCTCCCAAAAAACACCTCCAATGTAGTGGCGTGGCACAGCTAAAATGATGTAGTAGATGTAGGTTGGGTCGAGGAACGAGACCCAACACAGCCCCCTCTTGCAAGCAGGAGCAAGTGGTAGAGTAACATGAGAAGATGCCGAAGCATCGAAGAAGAAAGATCCTTTTGATTTTGCCCTGTGGAAAGCCTCCAAGCCAGGGGAACCAGCTTGGGAATTGGGAATTGGGAATTGGGAATTGGGAATTGGGAATTGGGGATTGGGAATTGGGAATTGGGAATTGGGAATTGGGAATTGGGAATTGGGAATTGGGAATTGGGAATTGGGAATTGGGAATTGTTAGGGAGCAAGATGCTCCCACTACGATAATTTAGCGGGAGCATCCCATTTTGGAAAAAGGAAAAAACTTATTCGCGATTATGAATTGCGAATATTATCCCGACTTAGATATTTTCTTGTTCCGAGTCGAAAGAAACATCTAGTAAACTATTCTGTTGACCGTTGAGATAGGTACAACGCAGTTGTAAGATATTAGGGACATTCTCTGGTCGCC